>JBCCQL010000304.1:0-4550 GCA_039024355.1 Planctomycetota bacterium | reverse complement strand
CGCCGTTGACGGTCAGCTCGACACGGCGGCGGGGCCCGTCGATTCGGCAGTAGACGGCGCCCCGCCCGCTGACGACGCGGAGGCAGAGCTCGGCGTCGGGCGACGCCGTGACCGCTGCGGTGAGCATGACGTCCGTCACCGCGTTTAAGCGGCGGGTCACGCCGGCGTTGTACGGCAGGTCGTCGGTCGGCTCGCTTCTGCCCGGCGGTGCGTAGCGGAGCGTCGGGTAGCCGTTCGCCGCGGCGGGACCGCAATCGGCCGACCAACCGCCGCCCGCGGTAGGTCGCCAGCCGGCGGACTCGGCCCGCCAACGGCGGGCGTTATCCGATTCGCGGTGCATGAGAATCCGTGTCCGGCGTTGGTCGGCGAGGCCCTTCTGGACGACTTGGCCGTTCACGAGCAGGTCGCCCGCGTGCAGCACGATCCGCTCGCCCGGCAGCCCGATGACACGCTTAACGGCAAGCCGGCGTGCGTCGTCCGGCCGGCGGAGCACCACACGGTCCCAGCGGCCGGGCGGGCCGGCGAGCATTAGGCGGTCGACCGCGATGCGGTCGCCGTGAACCGGTCGCCCGCAGTCTAAGCGCACCTGCGCCTCGCAAGCTGGGCAGGTCAGCGAGCCGGGACGCGGCGGTTGCGTAGCGTCGATCTGCAGCCGCTGCACGCAGCGTGGGCAGTTGTATTCGATATGCCGACCCAGCAGCCCCGGCGCCATCGACGCGCCATCAACTTGCAGCGGCACGACAACGCCGAGAGCGATAAACGTGCGCAGCACGAGCAGCACAACAGCAGCGGCAACGGCGGCGTGCAACGCTTGGCGGATCATCCGCTCGCCCCGACACTCGGCGGCTCGATGGGCTCGGTTGCTTCGATGGGCTCGGTTGCCTGGAGCTCAAAACGGTCGAAGGTGCTGCCGTCCTCCAAGATCGCCCGGCCGACCAGGCGCCGGCGGTCGCCGTCGAACCGCAGCAGGTGCACGTGGTGGTCGCTGCCCGTCACGGCGGGCGGCTGCAGGTACCAGCGGTTGGTCTTCGGCCGACGCTGGCCGACGCCTAGGCCGCCCTCGCCCAGGTACACAACGCCTGTGGGGTCTACCTTGTTCGCGCGGAGCGGGGGGGTGCGTTTGATGCAGTGGCCGTCGCTTTCGAGGCAGAGCTTCACGCTGTGCCGCTCAAACAGCGGCACCCAGTTGGTGAGGGCCCCGCTGGGCACTTTGACGGCCGGGTACGCGGGCTTGTGGTATTGGCAGAGCACCCATGGCACGCCGGCGGACGCGAGCCCGGCGAGTTGCTCCGCAAGCCACTCCCGCTGGTCGCCGCCGGTGGACGTCTCGGTGTTGAGCGTTAGCAGCGTCACGCCGGGCGCGATGGCCGTGGCGTAGTAGTTGGCGTCGTCGTCCGGGAAGTCGAACACCTGGTTGAACACGGGCCCGTAGTCGTGGTTGCCGCGCGTCGGGATGATGGGCAGCAGGCGGCGCCGGTCGCCGCTGGTGGTGAGCTGGTAATCGTCTAGCCACGCCCACCACTGCGACAGCCGGGCGCCCTTGTTTACAAAGTCGCCGCCGTGGGCGAAGGCGACCACCGGCGGCCGCCCCTGCCGCGGCGCCTGCTCGACCAGTCGGCGGATCAGGCCGTTCATGCGGCGGCGGTGGGTGACGCCCGACCGGGAGTCGCCCCCCGCGATGAGCTGGAAAGGCTGGCCCGCGGGCGGCGTGGTGGCAAAGCGGAAGGCCTTGGACACGACGCCGTCGCTCGTGGCGGTAGCCTCGTAGTCGGCGCCGGGTTCTAGGCCCTCCAGCCGGGCGTGGTGGAACCAGAGCCCGCCGCTGTAGTACTCGCCGGTGCGTTGGCAGCGGGTTTCCTGCCAGGCGTCGCCGCCGACGGGCCGCCAACGCAGCACGCTGTCGGCCGCGGCCGCGGCGGTGCTCCAAGAGATGGTGATCGCCCGCCCGGCATCCGACTTGAACACGGCACGGAGATGGATGGGCGTGGTGTCGGCACGGGCTACGGGCGTAGCCAGCACGCCGGCGGCAATGCCGGCCATGCCCAGCGTCAGAGCGATCAGGGCGGCGCCCCTAAAGCTGGGCGTCGCCCCGCCGACGGAGCGATCAACACGCAGAGCGTCTGCCTTAGCGCCGGCGTCGTGGTGGCCGCCGCTTACGTTACGCGGGTTCATCCGCATCATCGCTTCCTTCTCGGTCGAGTGCGGCCCGGCGCCAGCAGAGGAACAAGACGGCTGGCGCCAAGGCGTGCGGCATCCGTGTCAGCAGGCCCCACGTGCCGAGCATGGGCCCAGAGATAACCACCCGGCTGGCCGCCGTGATAAGCCCCCACACAGCCATGTAGCCGGCGCCCAGCGGCGAACGCCGCACGGCAACAAACGCCGCCACCGCCACATCCGCCACGCCAATCGCCAGCAGCAGCGGCTCGGCGGTGTGCTGCGGCATCGGCGTGCCGAAGAGCTTGCGGGTAGAGCCGATGAGCATGTCGATGAACTTCGGGTACGCCTGCAGGGCTTCAAGCCCGTGCGCGGCGAACGTCGCGATGACCGCCCAGCGCAAGCATTCCAGTCCCCAAGCCGGCAGGCGGTTCGCTTGCGTGTGGTCCGCGCTGCGGAGCGTGAACAGCGTTAACGCCAGCGGGGCCGCGATGCGTGCCGACTGGGAGAACAGCGGGAAGACGCCGGCGAGCAGCGGCTCGAGCGTCGGCAGGGCGGGCGCCGCGACGCGGAAGCCTTCGCCGGTCCACGCCGCGGCGCCGGCGATGCCTACTTGCAGCAACGCTAGGGCGAGGGTGACCGGCCACTGGACGCGGTACGCCAGCCAGGCCGCCGCCGCCAGCCACACTCCCGCCAGGGCCCCGTGGACGGAGTGGACGGGCGGTTCGCTGAGCCCGAAGCCGCCGAACTCGTGCGTGCCCCACAGCAAGGCGAAGAGTGGCGTCTCTCCGGCGTAAGCGGGCTGCCAGGCATTGCCCAGGAACCACCAGGCGTTGCCCACGCACTGGCAGATCACGCAGACCCGCAGCAGGAGCGTCGCGGGTTGGCGGGAACTGGGCGGCATACGCGGGGAGGCCGGGCGGTCGGGCGGCGATCGGCAGCGTCGCTGCCAGACCCCCCAATCTTCGCCCGCAAACGGTTGGCCTGCAACCGACGCGGTGTGACCCCGGCGAGCCGCCCTACGCGGCCCGTTTTTCAGCCGTCGAGGCGGGCCGCCCAAAGCCCCAAGCGCCGGCGTGGTCACCCATGGCGGCGTCGATGGCTTGAGCGTCGGCCTCGCTGATCTGCGCGAAGGTGTTCTTCTTGTAGCTGCTCACCCGTTCGAGGTACGCCCGCAGCCGCTGATCAAAACGCTCGCTGCGGCTCAGCCCCAACTGGTCGTAGATGCCCGCCACGGCCGCCGAGGCGTCCGCCTCCAAGTCTTCGAAGCGAACCTCGGCCACGTCGCACGCGGGCAGGTCGGCGGTGTCGGCGTAGAAGGCGTCGGTCATCGCCCGGTAGTTGGCTAGCAGCCGCGACGCGTAGTTGTCGCCCTCAACCGGGTCCTGCAGCTGGAAGACGGCAAAGCCGTGCTCCGCCAGCCGCATGTTCGATTGCCACACCGCTTGCGGGTTGCGGACGATGTGGATGAACTTGGCGCCCGGGAAAACCTGCCGCAGCAGGGCGACGCGGCCCGTGTTGGCCGGGTTCTTCAGCAGCGGCGTCCGCCGGCCAAAGACGCAGAGCTTGCGGAGCAGCAGCCGGTAGTGGCGCCGCCATGTGCGGAAGTCGGCGGCCGAGAACCCGTCGGGCCGCCAGTAGCGGTCGTGCCGGCTGATCTCGCGTGGCAGGCAGAAGGCCCAGTACGGCGACGGGCTGCCCATCATCGCCAGGGCGAACTCTTCTTCCTGGGCGGAGCAGACCGTCATCTGCACGGCGTCCATCGGCCGCCGCCAGCTCAGGAAAGGCGTGAGCAAGGCCGTGGTCAGCCACCCGGTAAGAAACCCGTGCGGGTTGAACACCTCGTAGTTGCGGGGCGAGCGGAACTGCGGGTCCAGGGCCAGCAGGTTGTGCAGGTGCGTGGTGCCGCTGCGGGGCATGCCGACGATGAACACCGGCGGCGGCGCGTCACGCCGCAGCACGAGCGGCGCGATCAGCCGTTCGGGCAGGGCCAGCACCGTGGTCAGCAGCGACCCCAGCAGCGACACCACCAGCCGCGGCAAATACCGCACGCCGATCCGCAGCCGCGTTTGCCACAGCAGCACCGCCCACCGGTCGATCGGCGCCAGGCCGAACAGGTTGGAGAACGGCAGGTAGCGTTTGAAGCTGGCGTCGACGTCGGCGCCGGCGGGCAGCGCAGGCTCGCCCCGCTTGGCGAGGGAACCGGCCGCCACGGCCGCGGCCGCCGCGACCAGGCCGATCATCAGCGGGCCCTGCCTCGGGTCGCCCTCGGGGGCGAGCCACCAGATGTCGGCGTCAAAAATGTCGAACGTCAGGTACAGCGACTTGGTGCCGATCTTCCGCACCAGGATCGCGCCGGCCAGGATCGCCGACGGCAAGACAATGCTGCCCGTGCG
>JBCCQL010000303.1:0-4568 GCA_039024355.1 Planctomycetota bacterium | reverse complement strand
TCTTGTTCGGCGCGATCCTTGGCGGCTGCTTCGGGCTGACCAGGCAGCACCGGCTGAGGGCGGTTGCGCTCGCCGTGCCGATTGGCGCCCTGGCGTCGCTGCTGGCCGTGTGCCTGATCGGCTCCGGGCAGCCGGTCAGGCTGCTCATCGCCGCCGCGGCGGTGCTGATCTCGCCAACGCTGATCCAGGCCCGGCACGCCTAAGCGCGTCGAGCCGCGGCACGCGCAGAGCCAATGCGATCAGGTCTCTGCCGCGGGCTCTTTCGTAGGCTCCTCTGCCGGCGGCGGGGCCACGGGCTTCTTCGCGTTCGCGCTGTGCAGGATGAACACCGCCAGCACCGCAATGCCGTACGCCATGGCGATCAGGCCGAGGGCGTTGTTGTACGGCGGCGGCGACGTGAGCGACGCCCGCAGCAGCACCGTCGAGATCACGAAGCCGGCGTTGCGGAACACGATCTCGTAGCGGTCGTAGTAGGCGATCGACACGATCAGCAGCAGGACGTCCGTGAAGATCATCACCTCAAAGAAGGCGGGGAAGAAGAACATGTCGAGCTCGACAAAGCCGCCGCCCGTGCCGACACGCGACCACACGCCCGCCGCCCAATCGCCGACGCTCCAGACCGCCAAGCCGATGAGCACGCCGCCCAAGAGCAGCGCCGTGGCCCGCTTCATCGTCAAAAACCCGGCCAGGTCCGCCGGCTCCGGCGCGCGGGTGGCCGACCGGCGGAGCCGATCAAACGACGCGATCAGCCCGAACATCAGCACGGCCGTCCCCATGTCGAGCAGCAGGGCGTTGATCGCCTCGGGCTGCTCGGTCCAGGCGTCCATGTCGGCGAACTTGCCCATGTCTTTGAAGACGCGTCGCACCACGATCAGCGACACGATCTGGTACTGGATGGTGATCGACCGGGTGAGCGACCGCGGGATCGCCAACGAGAGCAGCAGCACCTCGTAGAACAGGATGAAGCTGAACGGCGTGTAGACGGCGTGCAGGTAGTTGCGGTCGAGGCCGCCGAAAACGAGCTCCGCGTACGCCGGCAGGTTCCGCGACGCGGCGATCACCAGCAGGTGCACCAAGAAGCCGGCGGCGGCGGCCGCCACAAAAAACAGCTCGATCCGCCGCCGAGAAGCGGGCGAATCGACCGCGGCAAACGTGGCGTCGACAAGCCGTCCGACAGATGCGACCGCGGCATTCACGTGCTGCTCGGCCGGTTACCGGCGGGTGTCTGAGGGGTTCGGGCGCCGGAAAGGTTCGGGTGTATAAGAGGCTGTCGGCGGCCGCAGAACCGCCCAGGCACAACCGCCACGCCGCTGGCCGGACACGACGCACGAAGCGAACGCGACCGAGGCGGCTGCCCACCACACGCCGCCCACTGCGTACTGCCTTCCGCCCACAGCCCACAGCCTACTCACGCCGTGCAGCAAGCCGGCAGCCTACGCCTAACGATACGCGGCCGCGGCGTGTTCAGCCCGCTACCTCGGCTGCGAGTTAGAAGACAACTGGCGAGCCGGCGCCGCATCTTCGGGTTGCATCGGTTGAGCAGCCGTTCGGCGTTTGCGGCCCTGGCAACCGCGGGCGACCCAGCAGGATTACGTGTGCGTCGCGAGTGTAGAACTCCCGAGCCGAGCGACCAGCCTGGCGGGTACGAATTTGCTGGAAAAACATCCCATCCGGAAGCTAGTTGCCGAAAGGCGCAACGTGCCTACAACCACATGTCTGCTCTTTGCACCTTCCCGCCGGTCACCCGGCCGGCTTCTTCCTACTAACCCTGATCGAAAAGGGCGAGATGATGGGTGAGACTTTCTTGTTGCTGGGGTCGGGCATGCCCGACCTGTCTGTGTTCGAGTACAACGCCGTCGACAACATCTTTTCGATGACGGTGGCCACGATGGGCGCCGCGGCGTTGTTCCTCTTCCTGTCGCGGTCGCAGGTCGACGCCGCGTACCGCCCGGCGTTGATGGTGTCCGGCCTGGTGGTGACGATCGCCTGTTACCACTACTTCATGATCCGTAAGAGCTGGAACGCAGCCTACGGCCTGCAAGAGGTAGACGGGGTCGCGACGTACGTCGCCTCGGGCGCCGCCTTCAACGACTTTTACCGCTACGCAGACTGGATCCTAACGGTGCCGCTGCTGATGGTAGAGCTGGTAGCCGTGCTACGCCTCGAGGCGTCGAAGGCCACCAGCCTGCTCACCCGCCTGGTCATCGCCGCCGCCGCGATGATCGCCTTGGGCTACCCCGGCGAAGTCATCGCCGACCCTGACCGCTGGACCGAGCGTGTTGTCTGGGGCGCCCTGTCTTCGGTGCCTTTCTTCTACATCCTCTACGTGCTGTGGGTTGAGCTGACCAAGTCGCTCGAAACGCAGCCGCCCGCGGCCCGGCGCCTGATTGAGATCTGCCGCCTGGTGCTGCTGATCACCTGGGCCGTGTACCCGATTGCCTACGCCCTCGGCGGCACGCCCGAAGCGCTGACGGCCAAGGCAGGCGGCACCGCCGGCGCCGGCGGCATCGTCGGTCTTCAAATCGGCTACGCCATTGCCGACATGACCGCCAAGGCGGGCTTCGGCGTGCTGATCTACGTCATCGCCCGGGCCAAGAGCAGCAAGCCGGCTGCCGACGGCGTTGGCGAGGCCGCTGTCGCCACCGCGTAAGGGCGCTTGGCTCGTCAGCAAGGCTGAAGTAACAGCCGGAGGAACTCATGCACGCGGCCTCTATCATCTTGCTCTGCTGGGCGGTGATAGGGGCCGCGTTTTTTTCTCCCGCAGCGTTGGCGTTTGTCGCTCCGGTGCTGCTGGGTCTGCTGGTCGCGTTGGTTGGCCTGCCCCACGGCGCGGCCGATCACCGCTTCGCACGCCGCTACCTCGAAGAACCGCTGGGCTCGGCATGGCTGCCGTTGTTCTTGGCCGGCTACGTAGGCGTGGCCGCGGCTGTGTTCGGCGGCTGGATGCTGGCCCCGGCAATCACGATCGTGCTGTTTTTCCTCGCGTCTGCCTGGCACTTCGGGCAGGAGGAGCCTCACTTCGCGGTAGGCCCCCGCGGCCTGCGTCCCCTGTTTTGGATCGCCCGGGGCGGGCTGATCATCTGGGTCCCGCTGGTCTGCCGACCAGAAGAGGTAACGGCGATTTTGCTTGCTTCCACCCCGCCGGGCGCCGATGCTCAGGTGCGACTGGCCGTAGAGGCCGCCACGGCGATCTCTTGCTTCATGCTCCCCCTCGCGGCGGCTGCTTTAGGCCTGCAAAGCCTTGCGGCCTTCGCGAGCGCGGGCATCAAGCGCCGCGTGCTGAGGACCGACGCTTTAATGACGGTGTCGCTCGTAGCCCTGATGGCGGTCGTCAGCCCGGTGGTGAGCTTCCTTGTCTACTTCTGCGGCTGGCATTCGGCCCGTGGCCTGCGGCGGCTGCGGAGAGAACTCGGCGAAAGCTGGCCGCAACTGGCCGCCAGCCTGGCGCCGATGACCGTAGCGGCCGTGGCGTTGATCGTGGGCACGGCGGGCTTTGTGCAGCTTGGCACGACGACACGCGAGTTGCTAATCGGGACGACCTTCGTCGGGCTCAGCGCGATCGCAACGCCCCACCTGGTGCTTCACAGCCTGGCGCCGCTGCTGACGCGGCCCAGCCAAACCAAACCACTCGGCGTCGCCGCCGCGGGATGAAGCCGTAATGCCAGAGCCGGCATTTGACTACACGATTGTCGGGGGCGGCCTGCAGGGCTGCTTGGCAGCGCACGCCCTGGCCCACCACCAGCCGGCGGCGCGGGTGCTGCTGCTGGAGCAGGGCGCGGCGCTCTGCGGCAACCACACCTGGTCGTTCCACGAGACCGACATGCCGCCCGCCGCGTCCGCCTGGCTCGACCGGTTGGTGTCGGTCCGCTGGCCGGGCTACGTGGTCCGCTTCCCCGGGTACACGCGGCGGGTCGATCTGCCCTACGCCACGATCACTTCCGACGACCTGCGGGCGGCGACCATGCAGCTCGCCGCCCCGCAGGCGCCAGACAGTGGCGTGCCGCTCGACGTCCGCTGCGGCGTGAGTTGCTCCGCGGTGTCGGCAACCAGCGTCGTCGTTTGCGGCGACGCATCGGGCGCCGATGGCGGCGAGACGATCCACAGCCGGTGCGTCATCGACTGCCGCGGTCTGGCCGCCCGGCGTGGTGCTCCGGCAGATGTACCAGCCGGCGTCGGCTTCCAGTCGTTCATTGGCCTGGAGTACACGACCGATGGCGATTGGCCCGCCGCCGAGCCAACGATTATGGACGTGCGTGGCGATCAAGAAGAAGGCTTTGAGTTCTTGTACGAGCTGCCCCTTTCGCCGTCGCGCGTCTTGCTGGAGTACACACGCTTCAGCAACGAGCCGGCGTGCGATGAATCGCGGGCCGAGGCGTTCATCCAGCAGCGGTTCAGCGAGGCCGGAGTAAAGCCTGCAGGCGTTGTCCGTACCGAGCGTGGCTGCCTGCCGATGCCGTTCGCCCTCCAAGGCGTGGGGGCGGGCGACGCCAAGCCCAGCGGCCTGGTGGCGGGCGGGTACGCCGGCGGCTGGTACCACGCGGCCACCGGCTACTCGATGCCGCTGGCGA
>JBCCQL010000302.1:0-4582 GCA_039024355.1 Planctomycetota bacterium | reverse complement strand
TGGCCGAACAGCTCGCTCTCAGCCAGCTGCTCCGACAGCGTGGGGCAGTTGAGGCCAACCAGCGGGCCGGCCGCTCGCACGCTCTGGGCGTGGATGGCGCCGGCGATCAGCTCCTTGCCCACGCAGCTCTCGCCGCAGATCAGCACGGTCTCATCCGTATGGGCGACGCGCGCGATCTGCTCGCGTAGGGTACGCATCGCCGGGCTAGAACCGATCATGGCCGGCCCCGTAGCTGGCCCTGTAGCCGGCCCTGGCGTCCCAGCCGCAGCCGACCCGGTCGCCGGCGCCGCGTCTTGCGACAGCAGCCGGCCACGCTCGCACGCCTTCCGCACCGAGTCCTCCAGCTGCGCGGCGTCGAACGGCTTCTCCAGGTAGTCGAACGCACCGAGGCGCATCGCCTCGACCGCGGTCGCCACGCTGGCGTGGGCCGTGATCATCAGCACCTGCGAAGAGATACGCCGGCTGCCGAGCTCGGCGATGAACTCCAGCCCGGACATGCCGGGCATCTGCAGGTCGGTCACGATCACGTCGGCCGGCGTGTCCGCCAAGCGGTTGAGCGCCTCGACGGCGCTGGCGCACGCCACCACCTGGTAGCCCGCCATCCCGAGCACGTCGGCCACGGACTGGCGGGCGCTGGCGTGGTCGTCCACTACCATTGCGCGGACCGGCGCGGCCTGGGCCGGCGCTGCTTGGGCCCGCGCGGGGTTGGCTTGAGCGGAACGAGGCTGATCTGCGTGGTCCGGGGTCAAGCGGCGGCCTCCATCGACTGGCGGGGGATCTTGATCGTCAGCGCGGCGCCGCCCTCCGGGCAGTTCTCCGCGGTCACGATGCCGCCGTGCGCCTCGGCCACGTGGTAGACCACCGACAGGCCCAGGCCCGTGCCCTGCTGCTTGGTGGTGTAGAAGGGCTCGAACAGCCGCTTCTTCTGCTCGTCGGTCAGGCCGGGCCCGCTGTCGGCCACCTCGAGCTCGAAGCCGCCGGCGCCGTCGTAGGACGTGACCACCAGGTCGCCGCCGCCGGGCATGGCGTCCAGCGCGTTGAGCACCAGGTTCAGCACCGCCCGGCGGATCATCTCGCGGTCCGCGGTGAGCAGCGTGCCGGTCGGCACGTCGATGTCGACGTCGATCGACTGCGCGTCGAGCTGCGGCGCCATCGACTCGCAGACCTCCTCGACCAGGTCGAGGACGAGGAACGTGTTCCACTGCGGCTGGCGGTGGGCGGTAAAGCTCAAGAGATCGTTCACGGTAGCGTCCAGGGCGGTGAACCCTGCCTCGACTTTGGAAAGGGTGTCCAGCCCGGCGGCGTCGCCGGTCATCTTCCTCCGCAGCACACTCAGGTAGAGCGTCACCGGCACCAGGTTGTTCCGCACCTCGTGCGCGACGTGCGACGCCATCTGGCCCAGGTCCGCTAGGCGGTTCTTGCGGGCCAGCTCTTGGTTCTTCACCTCCAGCTCGTGCGACAGCCGCGCGACCTCGGCCTGCAGCAGGGCGTGCGTCCGCTCGAGCCGGTCCGTGGCCGAGCGCCAGGCGTCGAGCAGCTCGCCCAGGTCGGGCCCGCCGGCGGCGTCCTCTGCGGCGCCCGTGTACAGCGTCAGCCCGGCGGGGGGCTGGTCCGTGGGCGTGGGTTGCAGGTGCTTGGCTTCCATGGTCCGGGCTACGCCTCGCTAGTCAGATCGATGCCGGTGCTGGTGGGGAGGTCGCTAAGCGGCGCTACACGCGGGGCCGGTGTGCCCGTCGGCGGTGTGGTCGTCGTCGGCGTGGCTGTCGGCGCCGACGGCAGCCGGTGGGTGCGGTAGGCGTCGCTGGCGCCGTGGGCGGTGTGGGTCCGCTGCAGCTGCTCGGCCAGCTTGTCCCGACGCGTGGCCATCTGCTGCTCGTGCCGGCGTTCCATGTCCATGACGGCGGCCAGCAGGCGCCGGCACTCGTCGGCGTCAGCGGCGCAGGCCGCGCGGTGCTGGGGCGAGGGCCACGCGCGGCCGTCGGGGTCTTGGTCGCGGTAGGGGTGCAGCCGCGCCTCAACCGCCTGCAGCCCAGCCAGCAGCTTCTGCTTGGCGGCCAGCAGGCGCAGCAGGGTGGGCACGTCGCCCAGGGCGACCAGCTCCCCCTGCCGCTCGCCCACCTGGTGGAGCTGCGTGAGCACCCGCCGCTTCTCACGCACGAGCGCCGCCAGGGCGTCGGTGGGGCCGCTCGGGTTTTCGGGGTGTTGACTCACGCGTTGGTCACCAGGTTTTGATCTCGTTGAGCATCTCCTCCCACTCGACGCGCGAGCGGGTGGTCGCGTTGGCGAAGTCTGCGTCCCCCGGCATCTGGCTCAGGGTGACCAGCGCCTGCTCGATGTTGCCCCGCGCCTTCTCGCGCTCCCCAAGCCGCCGCCAGCAGTTGGAGATCTGCACGAGCGTCTCGAGGACGAAGGGCTCGTTCTGGTACAGGGCCGAGACGTTCGAGTACTCGTCGACGGCCTCCTTGTACCGCCCCAGGTCGAACAGGACGGAGCCCTTCAGCATGTAGCAGTTGCGGAGCATCGCCTTGTCGACGTCGTCGGGCTCGGAGGAGCGGCTGATCTCGCGCTGCACCAGCTCGTACTGGTCGCGTGCGCTCTCCAGGAGCCGGCGGAACAGGCGCTCGTTGTTCTCGCGCTCGTTGACGGCCTTCGCCTCGCGGAACCGCTGCATGGGCGCCTCGGCCGCGTGGCGGTACGACTCCGCGACCAAGTACCGGGCGAGCCGCGTCTTGGGCGAGTCCGGGTAGCGGAGGATCGCCTCTTCCAGGTGGTTGATGGCGTCGATGTAGCTGCCCACGGAGTGCAGCACGGAGCCCAGCTCGAACTTCGAGTCCCGCCACTCCGGGCTGCGTGGCGAGATGTCGCCGCCCAGCAGGTTCTCGCGCAGCAGGGCCTCGGCGCGGTCGGGCTGGCCCAGGTTGCGGTGGGCCTGCGCCGCGGCGAGCCGCGCGCCGTAGGTGGCGGCGTCGGTCGTGTGGAACTCGATGCACTCGCCGAAGACCTCGATCGCCTCGCCCGACTGCCCGAGCGCCAGCAGCGACTTGCCCAGCAGCAGCAGCGCCTGGGCGTTGCGTCGCTCGGGCTCGTTCTTGAGGTACTCGCGCAGCAGCCGGCTGGCGCTGGTGTAGCTCTGGCCGCGGTAGTAGGCGCCCGCGGCCCGCCACAGCTCGTCCGGGTAGCGGGGCGTGGCGTAGCGCGCCTCGGCAAGCTCCTCGAAGGTGCTGCCCGCCTCGCGGAGACGCCTGCGGCCCAGGCGCAGGCGCTCCGGCTTCAGCACGCTTTTGCTGGTGGGCTGGTCGAGCAGCCGCTCGCCCCACCGCTGCTGGGTATCGGCCCGGAGCTCCAGGCGCCGGGTGTGGCCGATCAGGACGTCCATCTGCTCGAGCAGCTTGAGCGCCGCCTCGAACTGCCCGTCCGCGACAAACCCGCCGTGGGCGCCGAGCAGGATCGACTGCAGCTCGGCCAGCGAGAGCAGCTCGCTCTGGTAGTACGACACCTCTTCAACGGCGTCGAGCGCCCGGCGGTAGGCGTCGATGGCGGGGCCGGTGTTGCCCGCCTCGCGGAGCAGCTCGCCCTCGGCCGTCGAGGCGGCGATGCCGGCCGACGCCATGCCGAACCGCTTGCGGATGGCCAGGTAACGCCGCATCGCCTCTTCCCGCCCGCCGCGGAGCTGGTCGATCTGCCCACGCAGGTACTGCGACTCCGCCGAGATGTTGGTGGCCAGCTTGTCGCGACGCTCGGCATCGACCAGTGCTTGTTCGGCCGCGTCGATGACCGACGCCCGGCGGCCCTTGTCGCCGATGGCCCCCGCCGTGCGCAGCAGCACCTGGCCCGTCACCAGGCGGCCGGCGGCCGCTTCGGCGGCGGCCGGGTTGGCCTGCAGCAGGGCCTCGGCCTCGGCGTGCCGGCCCAGGCGTGACAACGCGCGGACCTTCCGCAACGTCACCTGGTCACGCACCGGCGTGGGCAGCTCCGTGTCGGCCAGCACGCTGTCCAGCTGCCGGACGGCCGCCGCGTAGTCCGGCTTCTTGGCGAAGTAGTAGGCCCGCGCGAGCAGGCGGTGGATCTCCGTACGGTGGGTTGGCTCGCTCTGGAGTGCTTCGAGCAGGACGTCGACGCCCTGCTGCAGCTGGTCGCTGCCGATGAGCGCCTTACCCAGCAGGTAGAGCGCCTGGTACCGGCGGTCTTCGGGCACGCCCAGGGCGATGGCCTCGGTCAGGTACTTGGACGCCACCAGGTAGTCGCGGCGGCGGCGCTCGGGCGCCCACTGCGTCTGAGCCTGCTGCGCGCGGATGGCCCCGAGCACGAACAACGGGCCGCCGTAGTCGGCGGTCAAGATCGTGCGCTGCTGCTGCAGCCGGGTGACGATGCTGCCCGCCAGCTCGTAGTCGCCGCCGTCCAGGGAGGCCAACGCGTCTTCGAGCGTCGGCTGGGCCGCCGGGGCAGCCAAGTCGGCCAGCACCAGCCACGCCGCGATGGTGCCGGCCATCAACGCTACAAGGCCGCCGGCAACGGCGGCGCTGCGCAGCGGGCTGCCGGTCGCCCATGCACGGGCGCGGGCCAGCAGCGGGCCGGCGGGCGT
>JBCCQL010000301.1:0-4592 GCA_039024355.1 Planctomycetota bacterium | reverse complement strand
GCGGGCGGCCCCTGTTTCTTGTTCGGTACCGGAGCGTCCGACATGCATCGGCTGTGGGTTGGGTGTGTTTTAGCCGTTGGCCTGGCGGACGCGGCCCCTGCCGAGCCCGGCAGGCCGGTGGCCATCCGTTGGTGGGGCCAGGGGATGGTTTCGATCGAGACCTGGTGGAACCTCGGCGTGGTGATCGACCCGCTGCCCGCGGAAACCGGCTACGACGTGCCCAGCATCCGTGGCGACCTGGTGCTGGTAACCCACGAGCACTTTGACCACACCAACTTCGGCGCGGTGACGGGCAGGCCCGTCGTCGTACGCGGCTTAACCGGCGAGGGCTTGGTCGATGAGACACACCACGTGCTCGACCGCCCGCCCGGCGACGCGTCGCCCACCTGGCGGCCAAACACCAAAGCGGACACAGCAACAACCACGCCGAACGCCGTGGCCGTCCGCAGCATCGCCGCGTGGCACGACGACCGCCTGGGCGCCGAGCGTGGCGCCACCGCGATGTTCCGCGTCTCGGTCGACGGCGTCTCGATCGTCCACGCCGGCGACCTGGGCCAGACAAAGCTCTTTGAGGAGCAGGTCCGGCAGATCGGCCGCGTCGACGTGCTGTGCCTGCCCGTCGGCGGCGTCTACACGATCGACGGCGCCCAAGCGGTCCGCATCATCGAGCAGCTGAAGCCCCGCTACGTCGTGCCGCTGCACTACAAGACGGACCGGCTCAAGATCGGCCTGGAGTCGATCGACAAGCTGCTGACCGCGCTAGGTGATCGGTACGCGGTAGATCGGCCAACCGGCAACACGCTGGCGGTCAGCGCGGCGGACAGCGACGACGAGACCAGCACGCGGGTGGTCGTTCTTGGCTACGAGCCGTGGCGCCCCGCCGAGGAGCTCGCGCGGCGAATGCAGCGGATGGAGAGCGCGGCGGAGGCCTCCAGGGAGGTCTTCATCCCGCTCACGGCCGAGCAGCTCAACTGGCGGCCGCCGAACGGCAGCCACACCGCCCGCTGGAACGCGGAGCACCTCCTGGGGAGGCAGCTCGGTTTCTTCTCGCAGATTTACGCGGCGGTCGACCCAGAGATCACCGCCATCGACCTCAACCCCGCCCAGATGCCGCCCGACTACAAGCCAGCCCACCCCGAATGGAACGGCGCCGAGCAGGCGCGTCAGATGCGGCGCTCGGCCGCTTTCGTCCGCCGGTTCGCATACTTGCTGGACGGCGTCGATCTCGACAAACGCGCACCGGGCAGCCGCTGGACGCTACGCCGGCTGCTGCTGCAAATGGAGCGGCACTTCAACGAGCACACGGCCAACGTGCAGAAGAAGTTTGAGCTGCCCGGCTGGCCGCATGGCTGAGCGGATACACTCGACCGCCGGCGGCCCTTTTCACGCACTACCGCACTGGCGACACGCATGCCGAACATCCAAGCCTTCCGCGGCGTCCGCTACGACCTGGGCCGCGTCGGCGGCCTGTCGGCGGTGGTGGCGCCGCCGTACGATGTGATCGACGCCGGGCTGCAGCAGCGGCTGCTCGACCGCCACCCGCACAACATCGTGCGGCTGATCCTGGGCGCCGACTCGCCCGCCGACACCGAGCAAGACAACCGGTACACGCGGGCCGCCCGGCTGCTGCGGCAGTGGCGGCGAGACGGCGTGCTGTTCACCGAGGGCGACCCGGCGGTCTACGCCTGCCACCAGACGTTCTGCATCGACGGTGTCGAGCACACCCGCCGCGGCGTGCTGTGCCGCGTGCAGCTCGAGCGCTGGGCAGAGCCAGGCGACGGCGCCGAGCCGAACACCGCCGGCATCTACCCGCACGAAGAAACGCACGGCCGGGCCAAGGCCGACCGGCTGAAGCTGTGGCGGGCGTGCCGGGCCAACCTGAGCCCGATCTTCGGCCTGTACCCGGACGACGACAACGGGGCCCAGTCGCTGCTCGAATCGGCGATCGCCGGCGTGACACCGCTTGAGGCGACCGAAGCTGGCCCTGAAGACGGCGTGGGCGCTGGCAGCGACGCCACCACCACGCGGCTCTGGCCGGTGACCGACGTGCAGGTGATCAACCGGCTGCAGGCCGCCCTGGGCGCCAAGCCGCTGTACATCGCCGACGGCCACCACCGGTACGAGACGGCCTGCGACTACCGCGACGAGCTTGCCCGGCAGCAGGGCGGCCCGCTGCCGGCCGGGCACGCGGCGGCCAGCGTGCTGGCGATGTGCGTCTCGATGAGCGACCCCGGCATGGTGGTGCAGCCGACCCACCGCCTGCTACGCGGGGCGCCCGAGATGACCGCCGAGGGGCTGATCGAAAAGCTCGGCGGCTGCTTTTCCTGCGAATCCGCCGGCACGGGCCCCGAGCGGGCGCAGGACGTCTGGGAGCTGGTCGCCGCCGAGGGCGACCAACGGATGATCGGCCTGTACACCGCCGCCGACCAGCGGTGGACCCTGTGCCGGCTGCAGGCCGAGGGCGAACAGCGGATGGCCCGCCTCGCCCCGGAGCGCTCCGCCGAGTGGCGGGGCCTGGGCGTCAGCCTGCTGCACCGGCTGGTGGCGGACGACCTGCTGGGCGTGCCGCCAGGCGTGGCGCCGAAGTACGTCCGCTCGATCCCGGAGGTGGTCGCTGGGCTGATCCAGGGCGACGGCGCCGGCCGCGACCTGACCGGCCAGCAGGCCACCGGCGGGCGGTTCAACCTGGCGGCGATCGTCATGCCCGCCACGCTCGACCACATCCGCCGCCTGGCCGCCCTCGGCGAGCGTATGCCCGCCAAGAGCACCTACTTCTACCCCAAGGTCCCGTCCGGCCTGGTGATCAACCCGCTGGAGTAGGCCGCGTCGTTGTTTCACGCGGAACCATCGGCGCCGCCGCCCGAGCGTGGGGGAGACCCTCGCTACGCGTCTTGTCACGGGCACGCCAAGAGGCGTGGACTTCTGCCGCCTCGCCCCGAGTGGGCGGCACAACCGAGAAGCCACGCCGGCGGTGTTTTTGCAGCCGGCACAGGCGGTAAGCGCCTTCGGCCACAAGCATGGCGACAACGACCGCCACGCCGACGAAGGCGTCGCGCGTGCTCCCCGGGCCCACCGCAATCGTGAAGCGGTACACGGCTAAGACGACCGCCGACCACGCCGTGAAGAACAGTAGGTCCCGCAGCAAGAACCGGCCCGCCTGCGGGCCCGTGCTGGGGCGGTAGTGCCTGACGGCCGCCGGCAGCATCGACACCGCGATCACGCCGCCGAGGCTTCCAACAACAGCCGCCAGGCCGACGATCGGCAAGGGCGGGCCGAACGCCGGGCCGGGCCCAGAGCTGAGCACACTCCAACCGGCGGCTCCCGCGGCGGCGCCGGCGAAGCTGGCCGCGGTGCGCATCGGCAGGCGCCCCCCGAGCGCGAAGTAAAGCAACGCCGCGAGCCCGCAGCTGAAGACCGCCGCGACCCCAGCCAGGAAGATGCCCAGCACCGTACCCAAAAGCGGGACTGCAAGGGTTCCGAGAACCCCACCGGCGGCGACTACGCCAAGCCACGTTGCGCCGTAGCCGGCGAGCGTACACCCAAGCAGCGGCTGCCAAGCGGGCGGTTCCTTGCCGCTGTTGGCGGCGCCGTGGGTCGCTTTGCTGCGTGTTGGTTCGGCCGGTTTCACGTGAAACGGGTGCGTAATCTGCGTTTGCTGCGGGGTTTGCTCGCCCCTGGCGTTCCACGTGAAACGCGGCGGGCGGGCAGGCTTTGCGGGTGGTTTCACGTGGAACGCATCTGCGTGAGCCTCCGGACACGGCGGGCGTAGCAGCGGTCGACCATCGGCCGGGAAAGCTGGAGCAGCACGACCTGCCCCGCCACGAGCGCCGCGGCCACACCGACGACCAGCGCGGTGAGGGCGCCCGCCAGCCGCAGTGCCGCGAGCGTAACGCCCGCCAGCGTCATCACCACCAACATCTGCCGCACCCGAAACCGAGCCGCCGGCGGGCGGCCCGCGTCGCCGGGCCGTTGATCGTCGCCGGGCCCAGCGTACTTAGCCAAGCCTCTGGCAACGTACACGCCCGTGCCCAACTGGCCCAGCAGCACGGCGAGCCCCGTCCAGAAGGCGACCGCAATCGGCCCGCCAAACTGGGCGGCGGCCAGGCACCCGGGGTAGCTCATCACCGACACGACCAGGCCGCCCAGGATGCACGCCATTGAGCCACGCCGCACGCGGACGCCGAGCACGCCGGTCACCACATTGAGGGCCATCAAGGCCATGCCGCCGACGAACGCAGAAGTCAGTGAGGCTGAGAAGCAGGCGCCGAGCCATGCCATCAGGAGCCAAGGAAACCCACGAAGGGGTTGCTGGCCAAGCTGAGGGTCGGAAGCCATGGCTTGTGCGAAGGCAAGCGTGACCCAGAACAGGGCAATCGCGACGCACGTGCAGCAGACGCCCAGCAGCATGGCCCGCCAGGAGTGCTCCTCGAGCGGCAGCGGCCGCCACCAATCGGCTTCTGCGTTTACCGGGCCGGGATGCGGTCTGGGCGGGTGCGACTCGGTGCTGGGCATAGACACGGCGTGATCGTCACTCGGGAAGCCGATCGGGTTGCTTTAGCTTTGCTCCGCCTCGCTACCGGCGCCGCGCGGCG
>JBCCQL010000300.1:0-4619 GCA_039024355.1 Planctomycetota bacterium | reverse complement strand
CTCACGAAGCTGGGCCTGCCCCTGCCCGCGCCCCCGCCGCAGCCGCCCGAGTGAGTGGGCGGGCAGCGGCGGCCGGCGTTGGCCGCACCCGGGGCCGCCGGTAAACTCCGCCCATGAGCGACGCGCCAGCCACCACACCGCTCCGCGCAGGCCCGGCCGCCTGGCAGCGGCGGTGGTTCACCGTGATCTTCGGGCACGAGACCCCCGCCGGCCGGGCGTTCGACCTGGCGTTGCTGGCGGCCATCGTCCTGAGCGTCTTGGCGGTGATGCTGGAGAGCGCGGCGCCGGCCGCCTCGCGCTGGCGGGGCGTGCTCGACCTGGTCGAGTGGGCCATCACCACGCTGTTCACGCTGGAGTTCTTAGCGCGGCTGGCGTGCGTCGACCGGCCGTGGCGGTACGCCAGCAGCTTCTTCGGCATCGTCGACATCATCTCGCTGCTGCCCAGCTACCTGGGCCTGTACTACCGCGGCGCCGATTCGCTGGCCACCATCCGCACGCTGCGGCTGCTCCGCGTCTTCCGCCTGCTGAAGCTGGCCCGCCACGTCCGCGAGGCCCAGGGGCTGCTCACCGCCCTGCGGCGGACCTGGCCCAAGATCACCGTCTTCTTGTCGGTGGTGGTCTGCACGATCGTCATCCTGGGCACCGTCATGTACCTGGTGGAGGGCGACGCCGGCAGCGGCTTCGACAGCATCCCGGCCGGCGTCTACTGGGCGATTGTGACCATGACCACCGTCGGCTTTGGCGACATCACGCCGGTCACGCCGCTGGGCAAAACGATTGCCGCGATGGTCATGCTGCTGGGCTACGCCATCATCATCGTGCCGACGGGGCTTTTTTCTGCCCAGATGATCAACCAGGGCGCGGTCGACACGCTGCTGCCCCGCCGCGAGGTAGCCGGTGGTGAGAGCGCCGGCAGCGAAAGCGGCGGCCGCTCCTGCAGCGCGTGCGGCGCCGCGGGCCTGGCCGCTGTGGCGGTCTACTGCCACACGTGCGGCTGCCGGCTCAGCGAAGCCACAGACAACTGAGCGAAGCAGCGCGGAGCTGAGCGAACCGGCGCCGTGCCGAACACGCGAACCCGACGCACCCGCGTGCCGATCGCGATGGACGATGACGACGACACCCTGACCGCCTACCACGAAGCGGGCCACGCCGTGGTGGGCTACGCCCTGGGGGCGGCGATCGAGGCTGTCGAGCTCGACGATGGCGTCTCCTGGCACGACGGCCACATCGGCGACGGCGACGGGGACGATGGCGGCAGCCTGCCACGCCGCTTCGGCCACTGCAAAGTCAACTGGGGCCGTGTCGATGCCTCGCAGGCGGGCCCCGCCGCTACGTGGCAGCTGCAGCGCGAGCTGCTTACCGTGCTCGCCGGCCCGGTGGCCGAGATGATCTACCGCGACGAGCCCGTGCACCCTGCACTCGACGGCCCCAGCCAAGGCGACTGGGCCCAGGCCTGGGAGCGGTGCCGCGAGATCATGCCGCGGCCCGCGGAGCGGACACGCCTGCTAGAGCTGCTCACGGTGCAGCTACGCCGGGCCCTGGAACGCGACGAGTGGTGGGCCGCCGTCGCCGCCGTCGCCGATGAGCTGCTGGCCCACGGCGTGCTAGACCGCGAGCAAACGGACGAGGTGCTCGGCTACTGGATCGGCCGGTTGGCGTAAGTTTCGCGGCACGGCTCGCGTTGCTTGGCCGCAAGCTACGCGCCGGCTTCGCGGCGGCCACGCTTGGCGGTGGCCGCCGGCGTTCGGACGCCTACAAACCCTGTACGGTCGTGCGACGCACTAGCCGGCGACGGCCCGTGCCCCCCGCGTTTCATCGCCGCATTTCATCGCCGCGTTTCATCGATGCAACTTTTGGTGTGAGCCATGGCTTCTAGCAGCGACTCTGATTCTTCGGCCCCCGCAACCGGTACCGACGACTGGCGGCAATACGCCGAGCACCGCGGCCGCGTGCTGCACCGCGAGACGCTCGCCACGGACGTGTCTGCCTACATCGTCGAGAAGCCCGACGGGTTCGACTTCACGCCCGGCCAAGCCGTCCGGCTGGCGATCGATGAAGAAGGCTGGCGCGAAGAAAAGCGGCCGTTCACCATCACCAGCCTGCCGAGCGACCCGCGGCTGGAGTTCATCGTCAAGCACTACCCGCTGGATAAGCACCCGGGGCACAAGGGCATGACCGAACGGATGGGCCGCGAGGTGCGCGTTGGCGACCGCCTGCTGTTTGGCGACGCGTGGGGCGCCATCGAGTACCGCGGCCCGGGCGTCTTCCTCGCCGGCGGGGCGGGCGTCACGCCGTTCATCGCCATCCTCCGCCGGCAGGCGCAGCTGGGCGAAGTCGCCGGCAACCGGCTGTTCTTCAGCAACCGGCGGGCCGGAGACGTCTTCCTGCAGGCCGAGCTCTTCCGCACGCTCGGCCACTCGGTCACCTGCACGCTCACCGGCGAGGAGCACCGCGACTACGAGCACGGCAGGATCGACCGGGCGTGGCTCGAAAGCCGCGTCGACGACTTCTCGCAGCCGTTCTACCTGTGCGGCCCGAAGCAGATGGTGCAGGATTTGAGCGGCGTGCTCACAGACCTGGGCGCCGACCCGGACGGCCTGATCTTCGAGGGCAAGTAGGCCCGGCGGCCCCGCGGGCGCACGCCCGCGCGGCGCCTCTCCGGTACGGTGTTTGCTCTTTCGTCCCCGCGGCTGGCGGGCTGCCAAACTGGCGTCCCGCCACGGCAGTGGTGCGCCCGCACCCGCCCCGACGCCGCGGACCAGCGAGCACGACCCGAGGAGCCCATGGCCTTCCGCTTCGACAAACTGACCCACAAAGCCCAAGAAGCGGTGCAGCACGCCCAGGAGCTGGCCGCCGACGCCGGCAACCCCCAGGTAGAGCCCATGCACCTGCTGAGCGCCCTGCTGCGCGAGGCGGAGGGCGTGGTCCGCCCGGTGCTGGGCAAGATGAACGCCGACGTCGGCCAGCTCGAAGAGATCGTCGGCGGTGAGTTGAAGCGGCTGCCGTCATCGTCGGGGGCAACGTCTTCCGGCACCGCGCCGCCGCAGCCCTCGCGCGAGCTCATGGCGGTGCTCGAGAACGCGCGGGCCGGCGCCGAGGCCATGCGTGACGATTTTGTGTCGACCGAGCACCTGCTGCTCTCGCTGGTCAAGACGCCGTCCGCGGCCCAGCGGACCCTCAAGCTCAACGCCGTAGACGAGGCAGACCTGCTCAAGGCGTTGCGGGCGGTGCGGGGCTCGTCGCGGGTGACCGACCAGGCGCCCGAGGGCAAGTTCCAGGCGCTCGAGAAGTACGGCATCGACCTGGTGGAGCGGGCCAAGCAGGGCAAGCTCGACCCGGTCATCGGCCGCGACAACGAGATCCGCCGGGTCATCCAGGTCCTCTCGCGGCGGACCAAGAACAACCCGGTGCTGATCGGCGAGCCGGGCGTGGGGAAGACGGCGGTGGTGGAGGGATTGGCTCAGAGGATCGTGCGGGGAGACGTGCCGGAGGGATTGAAGCAGAAGACGATCTTCGCGCTGGACATGGGGGCATTGATCGCGGGAGCGAAGTTCCGCGGCGAGTTTGAGGAGCGGCTCAAGGCGGTGCTGCACGAGGTGAAAGAGTCGGGCGGTCGCGTGCTGCTGTTTATCGATGAGCTGCACACGGTGGTGGGCGCGGGGAAGACGGACGGCGCGATGGACGCGGGGAACCTGCTCAAGCCGATGCTGGCACGGGGCGAGCTGCACTGCATCGGGGCGACGACGCTGGACGAGCATCGGCAGTACATCGAGAAAGACGCGGCACTCGAGCGGCGGTTCCAGCCGGTGATGGTGGATCAGCCGACGGTTGAGGACACGATCTCAATCTTGCGGGGTTTGCGTGAGCGGTACGAGGTGCATCACGGGGTGCAGATCCAGGACAACGCGCTGGTGGCGGCGGCGACCTTGAGTCATCGGTACATCGCGGATCGGTTTTTGCCGGACAAGGCGATCGATCTGGTGGACGAGGCGTGCGCGATGATCCGGACGGAGATCGATTCGATGCCGGCCGAGCTCGACGCGATCACGCGGCGGGTGATGCAGCTGGAGATCGAAGAGGCGGCGCTCAAGAACGAATCGGACGATTCGAGCAAGGCGCGGCTGTCGATCTTGCAGAAGGAGCTGGCGGAGCTGCGTGAGCAGTCGGACACGATGAGAAGTCAGTGGGAGACGGAGAAGCGTGGCTTGCAGTCGGCGCAGCAGCTGCGTGAGGAGCTGGACGATCTGCGTCACGAGATCGAGCTGGCGGAGCAGGCGTATGACCTGGAGAAGGCGGCGGAATTGAAGTACGGGAAGCTGCCGGAATTGGAGAAGCGGTTGGCGGAGGCGGAGTCGCGGCCGGAAGAGGAGTCGGAGTCGGATGCGGATGCGCCTGACGAAGCGACGCTATTCAGGGATCGTGTGACGGACGAGCAGATCGCGGAGATCGTGGGGCGGTGGACGGGGATCCCGGTTGCGCGATTGGTGGAGGGGGAGCGCGAGAAATTGCTGAAGCTGGATGAGGTGTTGCACGAGCGAGTGATCGGTCAGGGAGAGGCGGTGTCGCTGGTGGCTGACGCGGTGATCCGTGCGCGTGCGGGGATCAAGGACCCGAAGCGG
>JBCCQL010000299.1:0-4628 GCA_039024355.1 Planctomycetota bacterium | reverse complement strand
TCAAGGCGATCGAGATCACCAACGCCCGGCGCCGGCAGCGGGGGGCGACGTGAGCTTCCTCTCCGGCAAGCTGCTGGTCGCGTCCCGCAAGCTCCGCGACCCCAACTTCACGCAGACCGTCGTGCTGATGCTGGAGCACACCGGCGAGGGCGCCCTGGGCGTGGTGCTCAACCGGCTGGCCGACCGCACCGTCCGCCAGGTCTGGCAGAGCATCGACGCCGAGCCCTGCGAAAACGACCAAGACCTGAACCTAGGCGGCCCGGTGCGCGGCCCGCTGATTGCGCTGCACACGGCCGAGCCGCTGGCCGACAAGGCGGTGCTGCCCGGGCTGTTCATCTCGATGCAGCGTGAAGCGGTAGACCGGCTGGTGCGGCAGACGGATCACCCGTTCCGCCTGTACACGGGCAACGCCGGCTGGGGGGGCGGGCAGCTCGAAGGCGAGCTCAAAGCGGGCGGCTGGCACACGTCCGACACCGACGCAGAAGATGTCTTCAGCGACCCGGCCGACCTGTGGGTGCGCATCACCCGGCGGATCGGCCTGTCGATCGTGCTGCCGGGCCTCGACCCGGACGACGCGCCGGACGACCCGATGGTGAACTAGAGCGTGCTTCCGTTAGTCGTAGCGTCGATGGCGTAGGCGAGGAAAGGCTGGCGAGGAGGCCGAAGCAGGCGATGTGGTGCATCGCCGATGCAGGCCGACGAAGCCAGCCGCAGCCGCAGTCAGCTAGCGACGCTACGACTAACGGAAGGGCGCTCTAAACCGCTGGCCGCGTCGCTGCGTGGGTAACGCGGCCGCCGCTAGCTGTGCCCAGCTGGCCCACCGCCCCAGAAACGTTCAACCCCGTGCGCTTGCTGCGCCGATCCGACTCCAGGCAGCACGGCCGCCCGCCGGGCTACCCGCGGCGGGCAAAATAGAAGCCGCCCAACGCCCCGCCTAAAATGCGGCCACGGGAAGCAGCCCTCCGGTCGATGGCCACGCCCGGTAAACGACGCCCGGGCCGGCAAACGACGCTAGCACGCACCACTCGGGAGCCTGTCGATGGCCACCGACTTCCGCCTGAAAGACCACCTGCCGCGGCTGACCGATCGGCTCGTTGCCACGTACAACGACGCCGACCTTATGAACCACCTGGACCACTGCCCGCTGCCGAAGTACGAGGAAGTGATCGCCGCGGTGCAGGACCTGAAGGAGATCCTGTACCCCGGGTACCGCGAGCGCGAGGGCCTGCACTACGGCAATGTCGGGTACTACGTGGGCGACCTGGTCGACCGGCTGCACGACCGGCTGACGGTGCAGATAGGCCGGGCGTTGCGGCATCAGGCGGTGACCGAGGGCGACCCCGCGTGCGGCGGCGACGTGGACTACGAGGCCCTCGGCCAGGCCAAGACGCTCGAGTTCCTCGACCGGCTGCCCGCGCTGCGGCAGACGCTGGCCCTGGACGTGCGGGCGGCCTACGAGGGCGACCCCGCCTGCAAGTCGGCCGCCGAGGTCATCTTCTGCTACCCGGGCCTCGAGGCGGTCACGGTCCACCGCCTGGCCCACGAGCTGTACCTGCTGGGCATCCCGTTCATCCCGCGGATGATGAGCGAGTGGTCGCACGGCCGCACCGGCATCGACATCCACCCGGGCGCCACGATCGGCCGGCACTTCTTCATCGACCACGGGACGGGCGTCGTGATCGGCGAGACCTGCCAGATCGGCGAGCGGGTGAAGATCTACCAGGGCGTCACGCTGGGCGCCGTGAGCTTCCCGACCGACGACAACGGCCAGCTGGTGCGCGACCAGAAGCGGCACCCGACCATCGAGCGTGGCGTGGTGATCTACGCCAACGCGACGATCCTGGGCGGGCGGACGGTGATCGGCAAGGGGGCGGTGATCGGCTCGAACGTGTGGCTGACGCGGAGCGTCAAGCCGGGCACCACGGTGCTGATGGAGAAGCCCGCCCTGCGCGAGCGTGCCGAGGAGAGCGACGCCCTGGCGCCCGAGACCGGCTACCAGATCTAGAGCGCCCTTCCGTTAGTCGTAGCGTCGCTAGCTGACTGCGGCTGCGGCTGGCTTCGTCGGCCTCCCCGCCAGCCTTGCCTCGCGGGCGCCATCGACGCTACGCCTATCAGAAGCACGCTCTAATGAAGCGGCGGCGCTGGTGCGCTTCGCCTTGCTGAAGCTGCGCCTCGTTTAAACGGCGCCGCCTTCATGCCCGATTCGCCTTACGCTTCGACGCGGACCGGGCGCAACCGGTCGAGCTGCAGGAACGAGGTGAGGACCGCTTCGCCCGTGGCGGCCGGCGTGGCCGGGGCGCCGGGCGTGTCGGCCATCACGGCGGCGTAGACGCCCGCGAGCTTCTCCGCCACGGCGGCGGGCGAGTAGACCTCGCGCACGCGGGCGGCGTTGGCCTCGATCGGCTGGTCGCTGATCGCCGCGTCCAGGCCGAGCCACTCGCCCTCGGCGTTGCAGGCTGCGATCTCTTGCCCCGCCCCGCCCCGCCGGCGGGCGACCGCGGTGATGACCTCCGACTGGTGCGACGCCGGCAGCATGCCGAAGTCGATCGAACCGGCCGCCAGCAACGCGTCGAGCCGGTCGGCCGTGTCGGCGGGCGGGGCGACGCCAAAATCGCGGCAGGCCCACGCGTGCAGCTCTAGCAGCTCGGTCCGCAGCCGCGGCCGGTCGAGCCAGTCCATCGGCACCCGCAGCTGGTCGTGCAGGTCGGGCAGCGCGATGCCGGCGGCCAAGAAGTCTTGCGTGATCTCGGGCAGGTTGCGGCCCACCAGCGGCTTGCCCGCCAGCCACGCCTCGAGGAACACCATGCCGAACCCTTCGGCCAGGCTGGTGGTGATCAGGGCGTCGGCCGCGGCGACCGCCTCGGGGAAGCCGACGCCGCCCGCCCCGCCGACGTCGAACCGGCAGCCCAGGCCCAGCGTGTCGGCCAGCGACTGCCAGCGGTCGAACGACGCGCGTTCCGCCGGGTTCACCGGCGCCAGGGTCACGGCGTAGCACGCCTCGCCGCCGGCCAGGGCGCTGTGCAGCAGCATCTCGCCCAGGTTCTTGCGGCGGATGCCACGCACGGGGTAGACGATCAGCCGCGTCAGCGGGTCGATGCCCAGCCGCTGGTGCACGGCGGGGCGGGCCTCGTCCCGGTCGGGCAGGTCCCGCCACTCGGCCACGGGGTTGGGCAGCACGTGCAGCCGATCTTCCGCGACGCCCGCCGCGGCGAGCAGCGCGCGGTCACGGCTGGTGAGCGTGGCGTAGTGGATGCCCGGCGCCTGCGGGTAGAGGGCGCCGGCCAGCTCCGCCGCGGTGCGGGTGCGGAGCGACCGCATCAGGTGCCGGTAGTTGGTGGGGCGGAAGTCCTCGGCGAAGTCGTGCACCTGCAGCAGCAGCCGGCATCCACGCCCGGCCAGCAGAGCCAGGGCGCCGGGCAGCGATGCGTTTTTGCCCAGCGCGTGGTTGTGCGTGTGCAGCAGCAGCGAAGCGGGGTCGAAGCCCGCCTCGACCAGCCCGTGCTCCACGGCGCCGGCCAGGGCCGCCGGGTCGGCGCCGATGGCCGTGTCGTACTCCAGCGACGGCACGGTAATCGTGTGGCAGTCGAACGGCAGCCGGTCGCGCCACGCCGCGTCGGGCCAGCCGTCCCGCCGGCCCGACGAGACCAGCGCCACCCGCTCCGGCCGCGCGGGCGCCGGGCACGCTGCGAGCGCCTCCAGGTGATTCAGGATCGCCTGGGTGACGCCGCCGCGGTTGAGGTGGTAGTGCAGGATCGCCAGCTGCATCGCGGGCCGCCGGTGGTGGTGGTTGCGTCGGGTTGTCGCCGGAAGGGGGTGTCGTCGGAAGGGGGTGTTGTCGGGAGAAGGCGGCCGGCGGAGGCTGCCGGCGGGCGGGCTTCTTGGCGTCCCGTTTTACGCCGAGACGCGGCGTCCGCCCAGCCTCGCGAGAGGCGTCGCCGGCCGACGGCAAAAAAAAAACGGGGCGCCCCCCGAGCGGGCCAGGGGGCGCCCCATCGCGATCACCGCGTCGCCGCCGGTGCTACACCAGGTAGACCGGAAGCGAGGCGCCCGTGTCCGGGTCGACGCCCTCGGTGGCGTACCCGTAGCGATCGACCGTTTCGCGGTGGTACGCGTCGTCAACCGTCGGTCGCTCGCCCGTGTAGCGTGACGTGTAGTACGGCGTGTAGGCGTCCGTGGGCCGGACGACGTAGTCTTGGCGAACAGCGTAGTCGTAGCCGGCAGCGTAGTCGGGCCGCTCGCGGTAGTCGGGCCGGGTCCGCACCAGCTGCAGGTCGTCGATGGTGTGGCCACCCGTGTAGCCAGCTGTGTAGCCGACGGCGTCGTAGGCGGGGTCGAACAGCGGGTCGCTGGCGACGGCGTCCCGCGCGACCGGTTCCCGGACGATGGGCTCGCGGAGGACTGGCTCACGCGTGACCGGCTCGCGGTAGATGTCGTAGCGGCGCCGCGGCTCGACGCGGTGGTAGTACGGCCGGTAGAGGCGGCGTGGCGCCCGGTACCGCCGGACGGCGGCGCCCTCCACGGCCCACCGCGCGAGAACGGCACGCACGACGCCCATCGATAGCCCTCCGGTTGTATGGCGTGCGTGCTGCTTGGCGTCCCGCCAGCGGACGTCGCTGCGGGCCAGCTCG
>JBCCQL010000298.1:0-4635 GCA_039024355.1 Planctomycetota bacterium | reverse complement strand
TGTCGAAGACTCGACGAACGTACGCGCAATCGTCGCGGCGAACGTCACGGCTAAGGATTCGACGGTCGGCAGATCGAACATAATCGGGCTGCGACCGCTCCATGTTTCATGCCACGCCTGCGGGGCGTGGTGCGACGCTGGACTCAACCCGCAGCGGCCGGTCGTTGAAGAGCCACCCGTCCACGCGGAATCGTTGCGTCCAACGTCTCGCGCTGCTTTCAGTCTAGTCTGCGTCGAATGCGACGCAATCGTACGGCCGTGACGTGCGTTTTTACCCGAGTACGCGAAAGTCCTGAGCCGATCCGCAGGGTTGTGCGGTTGAGCCTAGCTTTTGGCTGCAACGCGTCTGGCTGGCCAGCTTTGGCCGTAAAGAACACCTGCCGGCGTAGCCCGCAAGTCGGCGCCAGACCGGCCCGGCGGTGCGAAACACGGGCCGCGCTTGGCCGGCCCTGCGTGCTTTGCCGCATGAACCGGAAGCACGCCCGGCAGGACTCGAACCTGCAACCCCTGGTTCCGAAGACCAGTGCTCTATCCAATTGAGCTACGGACGCGAATCCCCTTTTTGAGCGTGCTGAACGTCGACTAGCCCGTGCGGCGATTTCGGCGTTTCAGCGGCAGTGTAACCTTGCCGCCCCTGAGCGGCACCGCAGGTTTTTTCATGCTTCGCCGCGGTTACCGTCTTGTAACCGGGCGGCTTGCCTCAGGCTGAAGGAGCAAAACCAGCTACACGCGCGACCACGCCAGCAACCGCCCGGCACGTGGCGTCGACAGCGGCGCCACGAACGACCAAGCCCACACGCACGACGGGCTCAACCAGCATACGGTGCGGACCGAGGAGGCGCGCCGCGACGCACTTCTGCTACGACGAGTGGCCGCAGATCCTCTCGGTGACTACCGGCGCGAGCGGCACCGTTAAGCAAACTTCCTGTGACAGCGTGGCCGCGCATCGCTGAATCATTCGGCTGAAAGCGCCGGCGAGACTGCCGCAGGTGCGGGCCTGCTGCGGGTGACGTTAGAAAGCGATGATTCGCGCTCGTTGTCTTCGCACGCCGGTCTCAGAGCACGCGGCGTACACCGCGGGTATCACGCGCCTTTGTCAGCGAAGCTCGATTCAAGCCCGCCAGCGAAGCTCCCCCGGTAGGACTCGAACCTACGACCTAGCGGTTAACAGCCGCGCGCTCTACCAACTGAGCTACAGGGGAATGGTCTCGAACTCTAGCTCACGCCAGCGTGCAGACGCACGCAGCGTTTCGTGCCTGTTAGCCGCTCGCTCGGCTATCGGCGACCGCAACATGGTAGGTCCGCTTGCGGAATCGCTCAACCCCGTCTGACTGCTGCTCTAGGGCCCACCTGCCGGAGGCATTTGGGGTTAGGGCCGTGCCTGGGGCTCTTCGACAAACGGACCGGGCGGGTCGCTCATGGGTTCGCTCAGATTCTGGTTGTGGCGTCTGATGGCGTGGGTGATCTCTGGGTCTGCGAATCGGACGGTGTCGACGCCTAGCGGCTCCCAGGACGACTCGCTCCAGAGGAAAACCGCCGCGGGACGTTGGGGCAGATTGTGATCGGGGCCGTGGCTCGGATTGCCAGCAAGGAACTCGATGAGGGCGCCGTAGTACGCCCGCCGCAGTTCGATCATGGCTGCCGGCGTCCACGGGTTTCGTCGGCCCGCCCCGACTCCTGCCCAAGGCTTTTGGGCCGCGGCGAGCGGCGTCTCTTTGCCTGCCGGGGCGTCGCCGCCGCCGAGGCCAAGCTCCGAAAAGTGCAGCGGCACACGGGGCGGCGAGAGGCCCCGCGTGCGTAGCTCGTCGAGGAAGCCGGCAGTCGCGTCGGCGAAGAGCTTCGGCGTGGGCGGGGGTGCGAATGGGCGGTAGTTGGAGAAGCCCAGGAAGTCGCACGCGTCGAGCAGGTGTTGGAGCTTTCGTCGGCTCTTCGTCGTAAGAGCTTGGCCCCCGTCGATTTCACGGAAGTTTAGGCTCAGCCCGACAGCCATGTTCGTCGCCGGGCGATCCCGGCGTACGCGGCTCAGCAGCCGGTGGTAGGCGTCGGGGTGCTTGAAGACGCTGCGGCCCATCTCGCCGCAAACGGCAAACCACGTCTGCTGATCGCCGCCGGCGGCGTTCAATGCACGCAGGGTTGGCTCGATCAGGGCCGTGGTGTAGCTGAAGCCTTTGTGCAGCGCGTCCGGGGCGAAGTCGTACCGGTTGCGCCACTCTTGCACCGGCCCCGCCGCATCGAGGTGCGGCAGCACCGCAATCGACAGCCCACGCCGGGCGGCCGCCGCGAAGAGGTCCGTCAGCCGCGCTTCGAGCCAGGCGCACAGGTCGGCGGACATCGGGCGGAAGTTGCTGGCGTCTTGCCAGCTGCGGCGCCGGTCGAGCAGCAGGCCGTACTCCAGCACGCGTAGGTCTGGGGTGAATCGCGCGTGGAGCGTGACGACCACCTGGACCCGGCCGCCGCCGTGGCTTGCCGCGCGCTCGAGGTACTCACCGGCGCTCTGGTATCGCTGGGCGTCGAGCAGCAGGACAGACGAGCTGATCGGGGTGTGGGCGGCGTCGGCCGGCGTGACCCCCACGGCCGCCGCCACGCAGGCCGCCGCGAGAGCAGCCCACACGCCCCGCCGCGTGGGGCCCCTGGCGTTTGCCGTTCGGACCGGCGCCGCGGTATATTTCGGGCAGCGCTTCCAGCGGCCGCCGCAACCTCGCCAACCAGCCGAGCACCGAATGTCTATCTCGTCGCAGGCCAAAGAAGGGATCCTTCTGGTGCAGGTGCAGGCTCCCCGCTTGGTAGAGGATTCGGTGCTCGAGCGGCTAGAGAGAGACGTTCTCGAACTGATCGACAAAGCGTCCGAAGAGCGGGTGATCCTCGACTTCGCCAACGTCCAGTTCATGTCGTCGTCGATGCTCGGCAAGCTCGTGAAGATTCAGAAGAAGTGCAAGGAGTACAAGGCGAAGCTCAAACTAGCGTCGGTCTGCGAAGACATCCGGCAGGTCTTCAAGATCACGCGTCTGGACAAAGTGTTCGACATCGAGAAGGACGTGCGGTCCGCCCGCAAGGCGTTCCTCAAGCGTGGCTTGTTCGGCTAGCGGCGTCGTGGGCGCTAGAGCTTGCCGGGCGGGCTTGGCTTGCCGTAGAGGTAGCCCTGGGCGCAGGCGAAGCCCATCTGTGTGCAGACGGCGTGGTCGGCCTGGTCTTCAACGCCCTCGGCGAGGGCCACGATGCCCAGTTCGGTGGTCATCTGCACGAGGTGCTCGACCATCTTCTGCCGTTCTGCTGTCGCGCTGCTGATGCCTTGGATCAGGCTCATGTCGAACTTGAGGTAGTCCGGCGGCACGTCGGCCAGCTCCACCAGCCGGGCCTGCCCGGCGCCGAAGTCGTCGTACGCCAAGCCCATGTTGAGCTCGGCGAGCGTGCCGCGGAGCCTCCGCATCTGGACGCTCTGCGTGGCGGTCGCCTCGTGGATTTCGAGCACCAGCGGCCGCGTCGGGGCGACCTCCCGCAGCTCGCGCAGCGAGAACTCTAGGACGTCCAGGTCGTCGATCTCTGCCGGGTGTGTGTTGGCGAAGATCAGCTTCTCGCCCGGCAGCGAGGCCCCTGCGTTGACGCCCTCGATCCGCAGCACCCGGCTGAGCTCCGCCTCGAGGTCGAGCACGGCCGCCGCCATGAACATCGTCTGCGGGTTACGCAGGCCGAACAGGGGGCTGCGGGCCAGCACCTCGTAGCCGATGGTCTGCCCCTGCATCGTGACGATCGGCTGGAAGAACGGGGTGATCGCGCGGTCGGTCATCAGTTTGTCGAACTGGATCAACGCCAGCGCGCGGTCGCCGCTGGCGTCTTGCACCGTGTGGGAGTGCGTGGCCAGGCACTCGCTGCCCACGCGGAAGACGATCTGCGCGAACTGCACAAGATCGCCGTTGTGCACCTGCACGGCGCCCTTGATGCGCGTGCCGTTGACAAACGAGCCGTTGGTGCTCCCCAGGTCGCGCACCCACAGGCTATCGCCGCGTAGCTCGAACTCTGCGTGCAGGCTGGAAACCGTCGGGCAAGGGATCGATAGCGATTGGTCGCCGCGCCGGCCGACCGTGTACGGCGAGCTGTCGATCGTCAGGCGGCGCATGGTGTCGTCGTGGCTGAACTGCCCGCTGAGCGTCCAGCTAGACTCTTCGGTTTGGATCGGTGCGTCGGCCATGGGGTGTCCGCTGCTGGGGCGTTTGTTTTGGAGTGTTGTCTCGGGCGGCCGTCCGCCCGCTGTGTCGCTCAGCTGGTGAGGACTTGGGTGTGCTGCGGGGCGGCCGATTCCAGCGGGGCCGGCCCTCCGGTTGCCGTGGTGTCGCTCGCCGCTGCGTCGTGTGCCGCTGTGTCGGCCGCCGCTGTGTCGGCCGCCGCCGAGGCGGACTCGAGCGGGTCACGCCACGCGATGTCTTTGCGGGTGTGCACACGCTTGGCCAGCTCGGCGTAGTCCCTGCGGTTGCCGATGAGCTGGGCGGCGACGTGGATCGGCGATAGCGATTCGGCCTCAACGAGCAGGAGCGAATCCTCCGGCCCGCCGACGGCCTCCGCCCACGCACGCGGGGCGTTCTTGTCTTCCGGCGCCTGGGCTTCGCCGGGGGCGTGGATCGACAGCCGCCGCAGCACGGC
>JBCCQL010000297.1:0-4662 GCA_039024355.1 Planctomycetota bacterium | reverse complement strand
GGCGCCCCCAAAACCCCCGGCACGCCGCGGGTTTTGGGCGGTTGCCCCCAAACCGGGTTGGTTGATCACAACCCCCCGGCCGGCCCGCGCAATCAGCATCGGCGCGCCGACGCCATGCAGCGTCCGAAAAGCCATTCCCAGGTTTTGAAGCTCGGATCGGCCTTGCCCGGCTGGCGCCGGAGGAACGCTACGCTGCATCGGTCGATTGCCTCCGTGAGTCCGGCTGCGAGTCCGGCTGCGAGTCCGGCTGCAAGTCCGGCCGCTACGCGGCCCGGGCGTACTGCTCAGCCCCAAGCCTCGCTAGTCAAGCCTGCCGGCGCCGCAGCCCGAGGGCCGCCGACATCGCCAAGCCCGCCAGCGCCAAGGCGCCCGGCTCAGGAACGAAGTTCGTGGCGAACAACCGTCCGATGTCACGCGGCTGCAGGTAACCGTCGTAGATCGAAAACTCGTCGATCCCGGCCTCCGCAAGCGTGTTCCACACCGACGGGTTGCCGATCTGCACCTGGTTGAACGGCGTATCGAGCAGGTTGGTTGGGCCCGAGGCTACCAGCGTCGCATCGATGTACATGTCGATCCGGTCACCCGTGTGGGCAAGCGTGTACATGTGCCACTCGCCGTCTTGGATGTACGGCACGCCCGCCGGGACGTCGGCGGCAATCCCGTTACTGTCGGTGCCCCAGAAGTGGTACCCGGTCGTGCCAACCTGTGTAAGGTCGAACTGGATGTAGGCCCGGGACCAGCCTCCCTCGGTGCCAGTAAAGGTGCTGTGGTTGCCGAAGCCGGCGTAGTAGAAGAGGCCGAGGTTGGCAGTCCCTAGGCCAATGGGGTCTTCGAAGTTCAGCCAGACGTTCATGGTCCAGCGGTCGTCGCCACCCAGCGGCAGGTTCGACGGGCTAAGGTTCGAGACGCCCTGGCCGCTGCCTAGAGCAAAGCCCTGCCCGAAGGCGCCGGGCACGTAGGTCGGAAAGAAAAGACTGTTGGGAACGCCGTTGTTGCCGCTGCCCGACGTGTCGTTCAGGTTGTTCTCGAACGACCATTGGTGCACCAAATCGGCGCCCGGGGCGGTGCTGCATAAGCACGCAAGTGCTGCTGCACAAAAGAGTTTTGTCGCTGTGGTGCGAGTCATGAGCCGGTATGTCCTTTCAGGGTGAACGCAGAACAGGGAAGCGAAGAGGTTATCCGATGGCGGTTTGCGGTACCGTACCAGAGATACAGCCGCAGAAGCTGCCGCATCGGGCCGCATGTGCTTGCGTAGGGCCCAGGCCGTCTGTTTCTTAGGGCCCAATCGACGAAAATATCGCTTGCGGCTGGAACAACCAAACGCAGGCTAGCGGCCGCAGGCTTCTGTCGGCCGACGCTGCCCGCCAGCAGTCACCGCCGCGCAACGCCAGCGGATGGCCGCCTTCTCCACACCCAGAGCCGCGCCTGAAAACGCGGAAGCGGGGAAAACAGGTTTTTCTCGTAAGATCGGCCGGCCTCTCGCCCTACGCAACCGGTCAGCACAGTGTGTCCTACCAGCGAAGCTAGGTGGGCCCATCGCCGCTGCCCCGCCATGCTGCTTTTCATGTGCATCAAACAGAGCTTCTCTTCCTTCCGGTGTATCGGAACTGGTTTAGTTTCGGCCCGCTGGGCTGGTCCGCGACGGTGTTCGGCAAAAGGCGACTACGCGTAGCTCAGCGCACCCAGCTTTTGTTGACAGCCGAGCGACGGCTAGGCACAACATGGCGTGGCTGCTCGCCACACGCTACATCACCAGCGCCGGCAACTACGCACCGCTCTTCTTTCGATCTTCCACCGCAAGCATCCACCACGACGCAAACCTCAAGAGCTTCACCATGCAACGGACACGGCCAGCGTTTTGCAACGGACCACTCGGCAAGTTGGTTGCAGCGTGCCTCATCGCCAGCGGAGTTGGCGTGGCGAGCGGGCAGACGCTCGTGCATCAGTGGAGCTTCGAAGACAATTTCAACGACACGTCGGGCAGCGGCAACACCGGCTCGGCGGTTGGCGCACCCACGTTCATCGACGGCCAGTTCGGCCGGGCGGTCTCTTTGACCGGCGCCGACGGTGTCGAGAACCTGTTCGCCGCCAACATCCCGACGCTGTCGACCGATAGCTGGTCGATCAACCTCTGGACGAACTTCAGCGCTGCACCGGCGGCTCTCAGCTACGTCGGCGGTTTCGGCGTGAGCGACGACTTCATCGCGGGCGACGAGGGCCGCGCCCGTGGCTTCCTGTCGTTCGGTGGAGCGGGCAGCAACATCTACTTCTGGGGCGCTGCGAACGACCTCGACAGCGGGACGCCCTACCCGGTCGATGGCGACTGGCACATGCAGACCGTGACCTACGACTCAAGCAGCAGCCTGATCAGCGTCTACAACGACGGCTCCCTGCTGGCGAGCAGCCCGGCAGGCACCGCGTTCCCGTTCGAGGACACTTTCCCACAGGTCCAGGTGGGCAACCCGTCGGTGTTCGGGTCCGCCTTCGTCGGCGGGATCGATGAATTCTCGGTCTACAGTGGGGCGCTGTCCGAAGCACAAATCGGCGGGTTGTTCTTCTTCAACGACAGCACGCAGTCGGTCACCGTCGACCCGACGCTGACCGTCAACCGCGACACCGGCGAGATCATCCTTAACAACAGCTCGAGCTTTGACCTCGACATCTTGGGCTACACCGTACGTTCCGATTCTGGTTCGCTCGACCCCTCGGCGTTCGACACCATCGCCGGCCGCCTGGACGGCTCGCCTGGCGGCGATGGCTCGGTGGCCAGCGACGCCTGGACGGTGCTGACCGACGACACCCTCGAATTCAACCTAGAGTTCAGCGAAGGCGCCCCCGGCACGCTCGGCGGGACCGTCGCGGTCGGGTCTTCGATCAGCTTCGGCGCCGGCGCCTGGATCGGCAGCCCGGCCGAAGACATCTCGATCGAGTTGCTGCTCAACGACGGCGAGGGCACGATCCGCACGATCGGCGCCGAGTACATCGGCAACGGCGGCGAGAGCTACGATCTCGGCGACCTCGACGCCGACGGCGACATCGACACCGACGACTTCGCGCTGTTCCTCGCCGGGTCTGATGCCGACACGTCCGCGTTCTTCGACACGCAGGCGTACCTGGGCGGCGACCTCAACGGCGACGGCCGCAAAGACATCTCCGACTTTGTGCTGTTTGAGTCCGTGTTCGACGCAGCGAACGGCGGGCCGGGCGCCCTCGCGGCGGCGATCAGCGCCCCTGAGCCGTCGGCCTTGCTGCTGCTGGCGGCGGGCCTTGTGGCCGCCACGGGCTTGCGGAAGAACCGTATGGCCGTGGTGCGGGCCGCCGGATTCTTGGCGGTCGCCGTCGTCGCCTTCGGCACGCCCGGCGCCGCTCAGGCTCAGCTGCAAGGCTACTACCAGCTCAACGGCAACGCCGACGAGGCGACCGGCGGCAACACCAACTTGACCATGGTCAACGGCGCGGCCTTTGGCGGCAGCCTGCACCCGGGCCTCGGCACGGCCTTTGTCGGTGACGGAGTCGATGACGCCGCGATCGGTCAGAACTTTGTCCCGGTCACCGGCAACGACCTGAGCGTCGTGGCGTGGGTCTTCGCAGAAACGAACGACTCGCTGTGGGACACGATTGCCAAAAACTGGGGCGAGTTTGTAGAGGGCCAATTCCACTTCGGCCTCGGGCAGGCGGAAGCCAATACGCTTAACAACTTTGCCGCTCAAGGCACGGGCAACAGCGTCATCGAGTCCGGCGAGGACCTTGCAGTCGGCGAGTGGGTCCACACGGCGTTTGTGCTCGACTCTGTCGCGGGAACGCAGACCCTCTACATCAACGGCGTTGCGGAGCCCACAACGGTTGCCTATGACGGTGTCTTGGGCACCAACACGGCGACCGGCTTCGGCATCGGCGGCAAGCCGAACGACGACGGCAGCGATGTCACGCCCGGCTTCGGCTTCTGGGACGGGGCGATCGACGAAGTCGGCATCTACTCCACCGCGTTGACCGGTGCAGAAATCCAGTCGATCGTCGATGACGCCCTGATGGGCGTCCAGCTCGACGGCACCACGCAGCCGTTTGTCGAGATCGAGGTCGACCGCGGCACGGGCGAGGTCATGCTGCAAAACAACACCTCGACGCCGCTCGACCTGAACGGCTACGAGATCTTCAGCGCAGGCGGCAACCTGCAAGCGGGCAATCTCGATACGCTGGGGGGCGACGCTGGATTCCCCGCCGCGACGAGCCCCGGCAACGGCTGGCAGGCCGACGGCGCCAACGACGCGACGCAAATCCTCGAGACTTACCTCCTGGGCGTCTCAACGTTCGGCGTTGGCGAGACCTCGCTGGGCATGATTTTTGACGGCTCCGAGGAAGCCGACGAAGACCTCACGTTCCGCTTTTCGACAGAGGACGGCGTGATCAACAGCTTGATCACCTACGTCGGCGAGTTCTCAGCCGGAACGCCGGGCGACTTCAACGGCGACGGCCTGGTGGACGGCGCCGACTACGCCTTGTGGCGGAACAACCTGAACGCCGCGACGGACGACCCCATCGGCGGCAACGGCGACGGCGTGCCCGGCATCGACGGCGGGGACCTGGCGGTTTGGCTCGCCAACTACAACCCCGCGGGCGGCCCTGGAGCGGTCGCCGCGGCGCCAGAGCCCTCCTCGCTGGTTT
>JBCCQL010000296.1:0-4664 GCA_039024355.1 Planctomycetota bacterium | reverse complement strand
CGTCGGCGGCGCCAGCGGGCTGCAGAACTACTTCGAGACCGGCAGCCCACGCAGCCGACAAGACGCCACGTTTGAGCTGGTCTTCCGCGTCGAGGACACGCAGGCCGGCGGCGATCAGGTGCTGCTAGAAGCCGGCGGCGCGGCGCGGGGCGTTGCCTTCGTGCTCAACGGTGATCAGCTCACCTTCAACGTCGACGGCAACGGCGGCGACATCAACCTCACCACAGAAGTCGGCACGGGCTGGCGGCAGGTGGTCGGCGTGATCGACCTAGCCGGCGGGGGGGACTCCGTTGCGTTGTACCTCGATGGTGTGCTGATTGGGTCGCTCGACGGGCAGAACATCGTCGACTGGGCTGGCGGCAACGAGCTCGGGCTGGGCGCCGGCGCCGGCAGCGTGACCGGCGTCACCAGCGGCGCGGGCGCCGGCTACCACGGGCAGATCGCCCTCGCCCGCTTCTACGCGGGGTCGGCCTTCGGCCTCACCGAGGTGCAGCAAAACTACTTGGCTCTGGCCGACCCTTTTCAGCAGGTAGCGACCATCGCAACAGTCAACGGCGACCTAGTGCTGAACGCCGGCGGCGTGATCGAGCTCGACGTCTCCGACAACGGTGAAGCCGACAGGCTGATCGTGGGCGAAGACCTGGTGCTCTTTGGCGGCGAGCTGGCGGTCGCGTACATCGGCGAAGACGGCCTCGCCGCGGGCGACGGCTTTGACCTGCTCGACTTTACCCAGGCGTTTGGGGAGTTCGGGTCGCTCGCCCTGCCGACGCTCGCCGAAGGGCTGATGTGGGACACCGCCCAGCTGCTGATCAGCGGCACGCTGAGCGTGACGATCGCCGGCGACTACAACGGCGACGGCCTTGTCGACTCTGCCGACTACGGGGCGTGGCGGAACACGCTGGGGCAATCCGTCACGCCGCTGACCGGCGCCGACGGCAACGGCGACGGCTTTGTGAACGCGGCCGACCTGGACGTCTGGCTGGCGGCCTTCGGGCGATCGGTCACCGGGCCGGCGGCCGTGGCGGCGGCGCCCGAGCCCGCCACGGGTTTGTCCCTGTTGTTGCTCGCGGCGGCCGCCGCGGTGCGCCGTGGGCGGTGGAGTTAAGAAACCGATGGCGATAAACCTTCCCAACCCCGACCGGCGTGATTTCTTGACCGCGGCCGCCGCAGCGGCGGTGGTCGGCACGGTCCCTGGCATCAGCCTCGCGGCGCCACGCCGGGGGCGGGCCAGCCGCAAGAAGGGCTTCTGCACGGTCGTCCGCGACGACGGCAAATGGCTGAAGCGGATCACCGCCCTGAAGGCGAAGTGGTTCTACAGCTGGGGGCACACGCTGCCCGAGGGCCTACCGAAGCGTGTCGAGTTCTGCCCAATGGTCTGGGGCGCCTGGGGCGACTCCCTCACGCGGGACGTGGCGAAGCTGTCCAAGCAGATCGCCAACGACCAGATCAAGAACGTGATGGCGTTCAACGAGCCCGACCAGCATGATCAGAGCAACCTTTCCGTCGAGCGCGTGCTAGAGCTGTGGCCGAAGTTCATGGAGCTCGAAGCCCCGCTGGCCAGCCCCGGTTGTGTCCACCCAGACCGCGAGTGGATGCAGCAGTTCATGGCGGGCGTCAAGAAGCGTGGCTACCGCGTCGATTACGTCTGCGTGCACTCCTACGGCGGCGCCAATGCCGCGGCCTTCATGAACCGCATGCAGAAGGTCTACAAGATGTACGACCGCCCGCTGTGGATCACGGAGTTCGCCGTTGGGGACTGGAAAGCAAAGCGGGTAGAAGACAACCGGCACAGCCCGCAGCGTGTCGCCGAGTTCATGTACAAGCTGCTGCCGGCGATGGAGCGGGCCGACTTTATCGACCGCTACGCGTGGTTCTCGGCCTCGCAAGAGAGCGCGGCCCTGGGCACCTCTGCTTTGTTCGATAAGCAGGGCGGCCTAACGCCGCTCGGCGAGCTTTACGCCTCCGCGTGACGGGCGCCCGACCGGGGCAGAACAGCTTGTCGTTCGCGTAGCCCGCGGCTAGCGGAAGGGCTTGGGGGATCACTGGCCGGCCGCACGCGGCCTCCGCGGGCCGGCCCCGCTACGCGGTTCTTGCACCATGTGTCTGTTCGGGGAACAACATGCCACGCCTCGCCGCCCTGCTGCTCTCGATTGCTGCCGCCTGCCCGCCGGGGGCCGAAGCGGCTGAGACGCGGCGGCCGCCGAACGTCATCGTCATTGTCGCCGACGACCTGGGCTACGCCGACGTCGGCTTCAACGGCTCTACCGAAATCCCGACGCCAGCACTGGATGGCTTGGCTGCCGGTGGCGTCCGCTTCACCAACGGCTACGTGACGTTCCCGGTCTGCTCGCCGAGCCGGGCGGGGCTCATCACGGGGAGGCACCAGCAGCGGTTTGGGCACGAGCGGAACCCGATCTACAACCCGCGTGACGACACGATGGGCCTCCCGCTCGGCGAGAAGACCATGGCCGACGTGCTGAGCGCCGCCGGGTACACGTCGTGCGCGATCGGCAAGTGGCACCTGGGCGCCCACGAGGTGTTCCACCCGCTTGCCCGCGGCTTCGATGAGTTCTTCGGCTTCCTGAGCGGCGGGCACGAGTACTTCCCCGACAAGTGGACCCTCGACGGCGGCGGGTTTCACTGGCAGGGGTACCAGACCAAGCTGCTCCGCAACCGCACGCGCGTCGAAGAGACCGAGTACCTGACCGACGCCCTGTCGCGCGAGGCCGCGGCGTACGTCCGCCGGCAGCGTGACACGCCGTTCTTCCTGTACCTGTGCTACAACGCGCCGCACACGCCGATGCAGGCCCCAGCCGAGGCAAAAGCACGCTTCCGGCACATCGCGAACAAGAAACGCCGGACCTACGCAGCGATGGTCAGCGTGATGGACACCGGCATCGGCCGCGTGCTCGACGCGGTCTCGGAGGCGGGGCAGGGCGAGCACACGCTGGTGTTCTTCCTTTCCGACAACGGTGGCCCGACCGCCAACGCGTCGGACAACGGCGAGCTGCGGGGCCACAAGGGCGACGTCTACGAAGGGGGGCTGCGGGTCCCGTTCGTGGCCAGCTGGCCGGGCGTCTTGCCCGCGGGCCTGCGGTACGATCAGCCGGTCAGCTCGCTCGACATCTTCGCGACGGCCGCCACGCAGGCGGGGGCCGTGCCGCACGTGCCGGCGGGCAAGCCGCTGGACGGGGTCGATCTCGTCCCGTTCCTCACCGGCCAAAATCAGGGCCCGCCGCACGACGCGTTGTTCTGGCGTTCGGGGGACAAGGGGGCGATGGCGGTGCGTGTGGGCAAAGACAAGCTGCTGCAGCCGCATGAGTCGGCCGGCGCGGAGCTCTACGATTTAGAGACCGATCTGTCCGAGGGCGTGGATCAGGCGGTAAACCAGCAAGGCCGCGCGGCGTCGCTGCGGCAGCGCTGGGAACAGTGGAACCGCGAGATGATCGAGCCTGTCTTTCTAGGCCTGCGTCACATCAAAGAGTACCGCGAGCGGCTTAGACGGGACGGCCAGACGGACTAGCGCAGACTCAGAGATGGCGTCAGCGCACCGGCGCGGCGCCTGACACAAGTGTCTACGCCAACGGCGAGCCCGCTCTAGCCGCCCGGATCGACAAGGCTCATCGCCTGCTCGAAGTGCCGCTGCAGCCGGGCGAATTGGGCGCGGGTGCCGCCGGCGTCGGGGTGCATCGTCTTGACGCGTTCGCGGTAGGCGGCCAGCACGTCTTCCCTGGTGCACGGCATGGCCAGCCCGAGCGCCTCGAGGCAGGGCGGCGCCGCACGGCGGACCCACGCCGGCTGGGTAGTGACGTAGCCCCGCACCACGGCAATCGCCCGCCGGAGCGACCGCAAGTAAGCCCGGTAGTCGAGCACCATGAAGACGTAGCCCAAGAGCGGCCCGCCCAGCAGCACGGCCGCCACGAACGCCCACGCGAGCAGGTCGATCGAGTCCGGCCCGGCGTTTGGAAGGGTTTCGGCGATCAGCATCGGGCGGCGCCGGCTTCGGGGTGGCGTCGGCTTCGGGGAGGTAAAGCAACCGCGTCGCACACAAGCACTGCCCCGATTGTAGTGCCGCTAGGCCGCCCCGAGGTCCATGCCTTCGCCAAAATAGTACCGCCGGGCGTCGGGGTTGCTCAGCACCTCGCTGGGCCGCCCGTGGCACAGCACGCGGCCGGCCCGGATCACGTAGCTGCGGTCGGTAATCTCCAGGGTCTCGCGCACCTGGTGGTCGGTGATCAGGATCGAGATGCCGCGGTCCCGCAGGTCGCGGACGATGCCCTGGATGCTGTCGATCGTCACGGGGTCGATGCCGGTGAACGGCTCGTCGAGCAGGATGATCCGCGGCTCCGACACCAGGCAGCGGGCGATCTCGAGCCGCCGGCGTTCGCCGCCGGAGAGGCTCATCGCGCGGCTGCGGCGGAGCTTGGTGATGCCGAACTGCTCCATCAGCTCTTCGCAGCGGCGGCGGCGCGTCTTGCGGTCCATGCCTAGCATCTCCATGACGCCCAGCAGGTTGGCCTGCACCGAGAGCTTGCGGAAGACGGACGACTCCTGCGCGAGGTAGCCCATGCCGCCGTCGCGGGCGCGGCGGTACATGGGCCAATCGGTCACGTCTTGGCCGCCGAGGCAGACGCGGCCCGAGTCCGGCTCCGCCATGCCGCAGG
>JBCCQL010000295.1:0-4677 GCA_039024355.1 Planctomycetota bacterium | reverse complement strand
GCAGCTGACCTTCGAGGGCCTCAAGACTAAGGAAGACCTGCCCGAGCCGGTAGCCGCCGGCGTCGGGGCCGCCGAGGCCGGCGTTGGAGGCGAAGAGCCGGGTGAAGGAACGCCCGAGGCCGATTCCGACGCATGAACGGAGCGCGGCCGGATGCCTCGCAAACACGGCCATCGCGAGCCCCTGCACCCGAACCGAAAACCCTCCCAGCCCGCCCCGCCAGGGGCGGGCTGTTTTATTGCCGGTGCAACGCCAAAAATAAGTCGCATCACAACGCGCACCCACGCCGCTGCGCTGCCACGAGACGTCTGCAGTTAGTTGGGCATCCGTCATCGCCCCCAGCCGGGTGCGCAAACGCAGCGCGCGAATCCGCCGACGGCCTCCACGAGCCAGCTAGCCATGCCCGCCGTATCGGATGGCCTCGCAAAAGGTTTTTTCCGCCTCGTCCGGCGTACGCCGTGGCCGGTGACCGCGGTTCTGGCCGCCGTCGCGGGGCTGCTGGTGCTTCGTTTGGTGCTGGGCGCCCTGGCGTGGTTGGTGGCGGTGCTGGCGCTCGCGGCGGCGACGTTCTTTCTGGCGTGGCCCGAGTGGGAGATGCTCCGCGGCCGGGGCGATGATCGCCCGCTGGTCACCCGCCTGCGTGGGCACCGCTGGCAGCGGGTGCCCACGCCCTTCGGCCGGCCGCTGCCACGCGCGGCCGCCTACGTGCTGCTGGCGATCGGCTGGTGGTGGGTGCTGGGCTAGAGCGGATTCGTCGTTGGTGTGGGCGCTCGGCTTGCGGCCGCAGGCGTGGCTTTGTCGGCCTGCATCGCCGATGCACCACATCGGCTGCTTCGGCCTCCGCGCCACGCCAGTGTCCGCCACGCCGAGGCGCTCACACCATCTCCGAATCCGCTCTAACGCGGCGGGCAGGCGTGTAAAGGTGAGCCGGCTACCGCGGAGGCAGTACCAATTCTGCCCGCACTTTGCCCGCAAAGTCTTCTCAAGCCCCCCGGCCGCCCGAGTCGATACAATCCGTGCGGGCGGCGTGCGCCTGCACCCGCCCCCGCCGCGCTGAACACACGCCCGCCGCGTCGCCATGGCCGAACCCCAAGCCCCACCCACGCAGCCGCCCGCCGGGTACGCCCGGGCGGTGAACGACCAGCTGGCCGACGTCGGCGAGGTGCTGGTGGCCGCGGTCGAAGAGGTGGGCGACATGACGCTGTTCGCCGGCCGCACGATGCGGTGGCTGCTGACGCGCTGGCCGAGCCGCGAGCTGATCTTCAGCAGCCTGCACCAGATAGGCGTGCGGAGCCTGCCGGTCATCGCGCTCACCGGCACGTTCATCGGCATGGTGCTGGCCGTGCAGGCGTACTACCAGTTCCGCAGCTTCGGCATGGAGACACGCCTGGGGGCGATGATCAACCTGTCGATGTTCCGCGAGCTGGGCCCGGTCCTGGCCGCGACCATGCTGGCCGGCCGCGTGGGCAGCGCCATCGCCGCGGAGCTGGGCACCATGCGTGTGACCGAGCAGATCGACGCCCTCACGAGCATGGGCGCCAGCCCGCTGCGGCACCTGGTCGCGCCGCGCTTCCTGGCGTGCCTGTTCATGATCCCGTCGCTGACGATCATGGCCATCTTCATGGGGTTCGTCGGCGGGGCGTTCTACTGCATCTTTGTTTTCGACGTCGACCCGTACTTCTACTTCCACAACGCCCAGCAGGCCGCCGGCGCGTGGGACCTGTTCTACGGCGTCTTCAAGAGCGTGTTCTTCGGCATGGCGATCGCGCTGATCAGCTGCTACCGCGGCTTCCACTGCTCGGCGGGCGCCGAGGGCGTGGGGCGGGCCTCCACGACGGCGTTCGTGCAGTCGTTCGTCGCGATCCTGGTGCTCGACCTCGGGCTGAGCATCGTGCTGGACCGCGTCTACTTTTTCCTCTGGCCGTCGCTGTAACGCACGGCGCGGCCGCCGCAGCTGTGAACCATGGTTGACGCCGCCACCCGACAACACGGCCCCGCGCCCAGCGACACGCCGGCGCCGCTGGTCAGCGCGGCGGGGCTGTCGGTCCGCTTCGGCAGGCAGCAGGTGCTGCGCGACGTGACGGTCGAGACGCCACGCGGGCAGACGCTGGCCATCATCGGCGAGAGCGGCTGCGGCAAGACGGTGCTGCTCAAGACGCTCATCGGCCTGATCACGCCCGACGAGGGCGCGGTCTCTTTCGCCGGGCAGCGGCTCGACCGGCTGGGCGAGCGACAGATCAGCACGCTGCGCACCCGCATCGGGTTCGTCTTCCAGCAGGCGGCGTTGTTCGACAGCCTGTCGATCGCCGACAACGTGGCCTTCCCGCTGCTGGAGCACCGCAGCACGCCTCGGGCCGAGGCCTACGAGATCGCCGCCGAGCGGCTGGCCGACGTCGGCCTGCCCAGCTCGGTGATGGCCAAGAAGCCGGCCCAGCTCTCCGGCGGCATGCGCAAGCGGGTGGGCCTGGCCCGCGCCCTGGTGATGCAGCCGGAGCTGCTGCTCTACGACGAGCCGACCACCGGGCTGGACCCCATCATGAGCGCCGTGATCAACGAGCTGATCCTCCGCACCCGCGAGAAGCACAAGGTGACCAGCATTGTGGTCACGCACGACATGCGGAGCGCGCTGACCGTGGCGGACCGGATTGTGATGCTGTACCCGCTGAGCCGGCTGGCGCCGGGCGAGCCGCAAGCCCTCTTCGACGGTACGCCGGAGGCAATCGCCCGCGAGACCGACGCACGCGTCGCGCAGTTCGTGCGGGGCGAAGCGGGCGAGCGGCTCAGCGAGATGCAGGGCGAGACGCAGGCGGGCTGATGGGCTGCAAACAGGCGCCGCCCGCGTGTGGCGCCTTCAACCAGGATGGGCGTGCGTCATGGAAGACCGCAACGTGAAGTGGCGCGTAGGCGTCGTGGCCGTGGCGACGGTGGTGATCACTGCGCTGTTGATCGCCGTCAGCACCACGTTCGAGGCCCCCTTCGGCGTCGGCCAGTACCAGGTGCAGATCATGGTGCAGCGGGCGCCGGGCGTCGGCCGCAACACGCCCGTCCGCCGCGACGGCGTGCTGATCGGCCGCGTCGACAGCACCGAGCCCGTGCCCGGCGGCCGGCTGATCACCGCCCGCATCAACGAGTCCGAGCCGATCCTCGAGAGCGACCGCGTGCAGATCCGCCCGTCGTCGCTGTTCGGCGACGCCGTGATCGAGTTCGCCCAGACCGGCCAGCCGGCCGACGCCGTTGAGCCCGGGGCCGTGGTCCAGGGCAGGGCGTTGCCCGACCCCATCGAGACGCTCACCGCCTTGGACGTCGGCCCGGCCGTCGAGTCCCTCGGCCGGGCGGGCGAGTCCGTGGCGGAGCTGGCCACACGCATCAACGCCATCCTGGGCGACGAGGCCGACGGCCGGCGGCTGGCCACGCTGCTAGACGACGCGACCGCCGCCATGGACGAGTTCTCCGCCACAATGAAGCGGGTGTCGAGCGCGGCGGCGGCGATCGACTCCGTGGTGGGCGACCCCGCCGTGCAGCAAGACCTGAAGCAGACGCTGGCCGGCGCCCCGCGGCTGATGACCGACCTGCGGGGCGTCACCCGGCAGGCGGCGTCGACCATCGCCACGCTCGACAGCGCGATCGTCAGCGCAGAGCGGAACCTGCGGAACATCGAGGGGCTGAGCAAGCCGCTGGGCGAGCGTGGGCCGGAGCTCGCGCAGTCGGTCATCTCTGCGCTCGAGAACCTGGATGTCGCCCTGGCGGACATCTCACGCTTCGCCAACGCGTTGAACGACAGCGAGGGCACCATCGGGCAGCTGGTGAACAACCCGGACCTCTACAACAACGTCAACGCCACGGTCTACAACGCCAACCTGGTGATCGCCCGGCTCGACCGGCTCATTGAGAGCGTGTCGCCCCAGATCCGGGCCATTGTCAACGATGTGCGAGCAGGGACCGACAAGTTCGGCCGCGAGCCGGGGCGCGTGCTCAAGGGTGCCCTTGGGCGGGGCTCGCAGATCAAGTGACCGCCGCCGGGCGTTCAAGGGAGGCCGCGCGGCGTCAAAAGCGAAAGGGCGCAGGTCCGGGCGGCGGCAGCGATGGACCAGCCGCCGGCAGCGCCTGCGCGGGCAGCGGCAGGAACGGGTCGGTCCCGCCGGCGGGCACAATCGCCGGCGGCGCCTGCGCCTGACCACGCAGCTCCTGCCCACGCCCGATGAGTTCCTCCGCCGGCACCACACGCTGCGGCGACAGGTTGAACGCCACGGTGCGGTTGTCGCGGATCTTGAGCGGCACGAGGTTCTCGCTGATGAAGTCCACGCCGGGCGTCTCGTACCACGGCGTCGGGATCGGCTGGTTGACGGTCAGCGTCTCGTAGCCGGGCTTCACCATCCGGATCTCGCGGGTGCCGTAGTAGGTGAAGTCGGTCGAGCAGGGCGACGTGCCGATCGGCTGGTTATCGACGTACACCAGGGCGCCCGGCGGGTTGGTCTGCACCGTGAGGCGGCGCCGCACGCAGCCCGGCGTGGTGAGCACGGCCGCCGCGAGCAGCAGCGCGACCGGCAGGCGGGCGGGGGACATGGCGCGGGGTCCGAGGTTTGCCGTGGCTGGCATGGGCGAGTCGCGGCCTTGTCGTGACACACAAAATCCGGGGCTCGCCGGCTTCCTGGCGGCGTGCGAAAGGGCGGCCGGCGAAG
>JBCCQL010000294.1:0-4686 GCA_039024355.1 Planctomycetota bacterium | reverse complement strand
GTTGTACCGGACTTTTCAGAGGCTCTGGGTCGAAGGCAAACTTGACTCATTTTATGTTTTCCAAGATGCCTGTTGAGCTCACTTTGTAAACAATTACCTGGTTCCGAGAGATGGCGAAACGACACCTAACTTGATAATGAAAAATGTTGTTTTCTACACATGCATCATCAAAAGACCTGTGATATTGATGACTTTAGTCCTTGGAGTACTTCAGCGGCGTAAATAAAACTGGTCGTGCCCGCACTTCAGGCAGTAGCCGAGGCGCCGGCCGGCTGGTGTCGGTTGCGGCATAGGTTACGCGCTCTTGTAAAACCGGTTCGACACCAGGTGTTCGCCGCCCAGGGCCAGGGCGACCACGGCGATCAGCCACGGGTACAGCTCGCGGCCGACGCGCCCCAGGTCGACGCTACGCTGCAGCTCTGCCGGGGTGCGGGCGAGCGTCACGCGGTCCGTGCCCAGGGCGTCGGCGATGGCAGAGAATTGTAGGCGATTGAGCCGGCCGATGGCGGGGCCCGCGTTGACCGAGAAGCCGGTGTCGAGCCGGCCGCCCGCCCGGTCGCCCGCCGCCCCGCCGCCTGTCGCCCCACGGCCGAGGCCGCCGGCCTGCACGCGGTAGTTGCCCGGCAGCTCGGTCGTGCCGATGACGATTTCCGTGAGCCCCGGCTGAGAGTTGCGGAGCGACTCGCCCGACGGCAGCCGCAGCACGTACCCGCCGCTGGCGGCGCCGGGCGGGGCGGTGACAAACGCCGGCTCGCCCGCGGCGTAGTTCAGCCGGCGGTCCGTGGCGCCGCACAGGTAGTCCGCCAGGTTCTTGGTGATGGCCAGGAACGGCCACGGGTCTTGCCCGGTGGGCAGCGTGTTCCAGGGGTCGCCCGTGAGCGGGTCGGACAGCGGCGTGGCGACCGTCAGGGCGAGCCCGCTGCCGACCGGCTGCTCGATGATGGCGGGGTCGCCGTTGGCGAAGGGCGCCAGCACCCGGCCGCCGCCCGCCAGCGAGTCAAACGCCCAGTAACGCAGCACCGGAAACTCGGCCCACGGGATCGACGCCGCGTAGTCCGCCAGCTGGTTGAGGGCCGGGTGGTCGTACCGCGTGGGGCGGAGGTAGGTCCGGTCGCTGGACTTCCACTTCAGCGGGCCGGGCAGCACGGCCTGGGCCGCCGGGCGGTTGAAGTTGGCCCGCCCCGCACGCCGGCCGAGCGCCACCACCAGCGACCCGCCCGCCCGCGCAAAGTCGTCCAGCCGGCGCCACGCGCGGTCTTCTAGCTCCGGCGGGTCGAGCAGCCACACCGCGCGGAAGCCGCTCAGCGGCAGCCCCGGCAGCTGGTCGTAGGTGGCCCGCTCGGTCTCGTACTGCGGCGGCTCGCCCTGGGCGACGGGGATCGTCAACGCCTGATCGACAAACAGCGTCGCCGCCCGGTCGGCGCCCACCAGCAGCACCGGCCGCGGCGGCTGGACCTCGATGGTGAAGTACCGCGTGTTGTCGGCCTCAAGCGCGTCGGAGGCCGCCAGCCGGATGTAGCCCTGATGAACCGCCACGCCGGGCGAGGCGAGCGTGAACGAGGCGGTTGCGGTGGCCGCGACGGCGTCGTTGTTCTCGCTGCTGGCTTCGTCGCTGGTTTCGCCGCCGCCGCCAGAGAGGTCGACCAGCGTCTGGGCACGCTTGTTGGGCTTGCCGTCCTCTTCGAGCCACAGCTCAACCACAACGGGCTCGCTGGTTGGCGCCGTGGAGTAGACGCCCGCCGCCAGCCGCAGCGGCTGCCCCGCCACCAGCACGGGCGCCGCCAGCTCGATCGGCCCCAGCCCGCGGTTGCCGGCCCGCTCGGCGCCCACATCCACCACCACCAGCTTGGCGCCCTCCAGCCGGTCGAGGTGCGTGGCGATGGCCTGGCGGGTCGCTTCGCCCCACGCGGCCGACGCCAGGTCGGTGAACACGTACAGCTCGTGCCGGTGGTCGTCCTCGCGCTCGGCCAGCAGATCGACCGCGTCGCCCACGGCGTCCTCCAGCGGGCGGTCGCGGTAGGAGACCCCCAGCCGGTCAAGCCGCAGCCGCGCCGCGTCGCGCTCGGTGAGCCGCTTGCCGCGCGAGCCGGCCGACGCCAGCACCGCCACGCGGCTGTCGCCGGGCAACTGTTCCAGCAGGGCGCCGGCCAGGGCCTTGGCGTCGTCCAGCCGCGTTGTGTTCTGCACGCGGTGCTGCATGCGGGGCGAGTTGTCGATCACGACGGCCGCCGCCACACCGCCGCCGGCGCCGGCGTCGCCCGTCAGCACCGGCCGGGCCAACGCCACCGCCAGCAGCCCCACCGCCAGGCACCGCAGCAGCAGCAGCAGCCAATGCCGCAGCCGCATGCGTGTCTGGTTGGTGCTCCGGCGGTTCTGCACGAACCGCATGGCTGGGAAGACCAGCGGCTCCGGCTGCCGCCGCATGATCAAATGCAGGACGATCGGCAGCGCAACCAGCAGCACGCCGGCGGTTAGGGCGGGGGTAAGAAATGACACGGGTGTGGCTAATGGCTAATGGCTAATGGCTATTGGCTATCGGCTATCGGCTGTTGGCTGTTGGCTATCAGGGCTAAGTCCGGAGGCGCTTTAGCAGGCCTGCCAACATGCGTTTGACCTGTTGTTGTTTGCCGTCGAGCTTGGTGTAGAGGTTGTTGTCGAGCAGTCCGAGGTCCCTGGCTATCAGGAGGTGGCACTCGACTTCGCTCGCGGATCCCATGGCCACTTGCGTGAAGCGGGCGAAATCCGCGTCGCTGCCTCGCCCGCAGCCTTCTGCCAGATTGGCTTCTACCGAAGCCGCCGCCCGCCGCAGCTGAGAAGTCAGGCCATACCGCTCGTCGGCTGGGAAGGGCTTTGTCGCCCCGTAGATCTCAAGCGTAAGTGCGTGTGCTAGCCGCCAGACCTCAAGATTTCGGAAGTCTTGCATAAAACCGGTCCAGACAGTCAACAGCCGACAGCTACCAGCCGACAGCTAATAGCCCTAACCCCTCTGCCGCCGCGTCACCAGGTACTCGGTCAGGGCGCGGTCGAACGGCATGCTGGTGTCCAGCGGCACGTAGTCGATGCCGCTCTTGAAGCACTCCTCGCGGAACGCGTCGCGGAAGCTTGCGACCTCCGCGCGGTAGTCGGCGCGGAAGCCGTCGGCGTCGATTTCGAGCTTCTGCTTGGTCTCGGGGTCTTCGAGCTCGACCAGGCCATGGAACGGGAACTCGACCTCCGCCTCGTCCAGGATGTGGAACAGGATCACGTCGTGCCCGCCGTGGCGGAGGCGGCGGAGGGCGGGGATCACCGCGTCGGGGTCGTTTAGCAGATCGCTGAACAGCATCACCAGGCTGGCGTGCTTGAGCATGGCGGCCAGCTGCGTGAGGCTGTTGGCGATGTCGGTCTCGCCCTCGGGCTTGAGGTTCGCCAGCAGCGAGAGCACCGTGCCCACCTGCTGCCGCTTGCTCTTGGGCGGCAGCGAGTTGGTGATCTTCTGGCCGAAGGTCACCAGCCCCACCGGGTCGTTCTGGCTGATCATCAGGTAGGTCAGCGCCGCGGCCAGGCAGACGGCGTAGTCGAACTTGGTGAGCTCCTGCCGGTGCGTGTAGGCCATGCTGGCCGAGAGGTCCATGGCCAGGTAGCCGGTGATGTTGGTCTCCGCCTCGAACTTCTTGACGTAGTACCGGTCGGTCTTGGCGTAGGCCAGCCAGTCGATGTCCTTGGGGTCGTCGCCGGGCGTGTACTTGCGGTGCTCAGAGAACTCGACGCTGAACCCGTGGAACGGGCTGGCGTGCATGCCCTGCATGAACCCCTTGACGATGAACTGCGCCCGCAGGTCCAGCCGCTTGATCTGCTGGATGACTTCCGGCTTGAGGTAAGACTCGGCGCTGGGCATGCGGGGTTAAACCACGAAGGGCAGAAAGGAACTCGAAACAGCAGCCGGCGAGCTACGCCTCGCCGTAGTGGGTTTGATCAACCATGCAGTGCAGAGAGGGCACAGAGACGGTGAAACGCCGGTTTCAGCAGAACTGAACATCAAACTCCCAGTCTTCGTGCGGCTTCTTCGAGAAATAGACGACTCCGGCGTCGATCCAATTGAGGTTTGCCTTTGGCTCGCTGCCTACTTGGAAGACAAAGTCCGAGGGATGATCAACGATGTGCTGCACCTCGGTGGGGAATCCACCGATTTTCGTTGCGCCGTGATGCGGTAGCTCGTGGAACTCTTCGAAGGCGTCTTCGCATTCGTTGATCGGCGTCATGTCCATGAGTTCCCAGCTCTGTTCCCAGGAAGGGCATTCCGTTTCACCGATGCTCCAGCGGACCGGCATGGGCTTGATGGGACTCGGCGGGCGTACGTCGCAGCGAACGAGGCCTGCGAGATCGTCATATTCGCGAATCAGCCACCCATCTCCATGCGACTTGCGGAACGGCATCCGCGTCGCGCTGAAGTAGACGACAACGAGCTTTGCGTCGCCGAACGCTTCGACTGCCCGCGGCAACTCCTCGCAGTTAATCTGCAACAGCGGGAACATAGCGCGACCTTCATCCTGCGGGACTTCGTCCCCATGCCGCCAACAGCCGGCGCCGAGCCAAGACGCGGTCGGCTCGGTCGGGGGCCGGAAGCCACCGATCTCCGCAACGATCGGCTCACGGAAATGCGATCGCAACTCCAGGAACGCTTCGTCGACTCTGCCCATGGGACACCCT
>JBCCQL010000293.1:0-4688 GCA_039024355.1 Planctomycetota bacterium | reverse complement strand
TCTGGGCGCGGGCCGTTTCGTACGAGAGCACAAAGTCGCGGTCGAGGCGGCCGCCGCGTGCCTCGTAGCTCGCCTCGCAGAAGTGGGGCGAGTGCTGCGCTACGGCGAACTCGCCGGCGTGGCTTGGGCTTTCGAGGCTGGTCACCGGCGTTTCGCTCAGCACGCGGAACGACAGCGACAGCCTGCCCGCCTTCTCGCCGCCCGCCCGCCCGCCGCCCGCCGACGCACCGGCCCCGGCGCCCGACGCCGACGAGGCCAATGGGTAGACGTAGGTCGCTCGATTGGCGTCGTAGTCCAGCTCTTGGTAGTAGCAGACCCGCACCCGCTGCTCGCCACGCGGGGCGATAGGGAACACGCGCATCTCGAACGTCTTGTAGTCCTTCTGCTCGAGCAGGCCCGGGTCGGTGTTGGTCTGCTTGTAGCTCTCGTACACCTGCTTGGCCCGCTGCTTCTCGACGACCTCGCCCACCATCTCTTTGCCGCCGATCCACATGCTGAAGTTGGCGACCGACGCGCCGCGTGGCACGGGGAAGACGTACAGGGCCTCGACCTGGCGGTCCTCGGTGTTGCGGAACGTCTGCTCGACCTCGGTGACGGCGACGCCGTTGTTGATCGTTACGCGGGCCGTGTGCTGCTCGATGGTGAGCACGCCGCCCAGCCCGCCGTCGGCGATCAACAACCCGGCGCCCTGGGCGCGCGGCGTGAAGCCGGGCTGCAGAGAGAATGCCGCGGCGAGGGCGGCAGCGGCCGCCGCGTAGCGCGTACCGTGAGCGCAGATCATGCGTGTGCTCCTTGCCCCGGCGCGGGCTGCGGCGCCGCGGGCTGTGCAGAGGATGCCGGCACGCGGCCGGCGGAACTGAGTCTTTCAGTCGCCCGCGTGCGTCGAGGCCGCTCACACCAACACACCGGCGTTGGGCTGTCGCGTGCCGGCGATGCTTGGGCGCCGTTGGTACGCACGCCCGGCCGAGAGGTTCGCCACAAGCGGCAAACTTTATTCACCAGCGGCGGCGCGTCGCTGGAGCAGACGACCGCCGCGGCAGCGCGTGGGCCCTGCCCGCCTACGCCGCGGCGAGGGCGCCACCGTACAGGTCGCGGTGCTCGGGGCAGGTGGCGAGCAGCTCGCGCGGCGTGCCGAAGCCGACGACCCGGCCACGCTCCATCACGACGATCCGGTCGGCCAGCTCCAAGAAGGCCGGCCGGTGGGTGACGATGATGCACGTGCGGCCCGCCAGGAACTCTTCAAGCGCCGTCCGCATGAGCACCTCGCTCTGCAGGTCGATCTGGCTGGTCGCCTCGTCGAGGATCAGCAGCTTGGGGTCGCGGAGGATGGCCCGCGCCAGGGCGATCCGCTGCCGCTGCCCGCCCGACAGGTTGTGCCCGTCGTGGCCGATCACGGTCTCGTACCCGGCGGCCAGCTGCGACTCGATGAACTCGTGCGCCCGGGCCTGCTTTGCGGCGGCAACGACTTGGTCCAGCGTCGCCTCGGTCGAGCCGTAGCGGATGTTGGCGGCCACAGTGTCGTCGAACAGCGTGGCGTGCTGCGGCACGATCGACACGTGCCGCCGCAGGTCGGCCAGTGATGCCCGGTCGACCGGCACGCCGCCGACCTCGACGCTCCCCTGCTGGGCGTCGTAGAAGCGGAGCAGCAGCTTGACCAGCGTCGACTTCCCGCTGCCGTTGCGGCCGACCACGGCCACCGTTTCGCCCGGCTCGACGCGGAGGTCGACGCCGTCCAGCACCGGCTGGTCCGGGTGGTAGCTGAAGCCGACGCCGCGTAGCTCGAACCCGCCGTCACGGCCGGCCATGGGCGTGGGGTTTGCCGGTTCGTGGATCGTGGGCTCGCTGTCGAGGATGGCGTACAGCCGGTCGGCGGCCGCGGCGGAGACCTGCAGCACGCTGAAGGTCTCCGAGAGCTTGCGCGCCGGGTCGGTCATGCCGATCAGCAGGCCGAAGAACGCCAGCATCTGCCCGATGGACAGCGGCTGGCTGATCATCCGCAGGCCGAACAGGTGCGTCTCTTGGTTGATCATCAGGTACGCCCCGCACAGCAGCGCGGCGCCTACCGAGGCGATGCCCAGCACCTCGACCACGGGCTTGGTCAGCGCGATGAAGAAGGACGCCTTGACCGTCCGCCCGGCACGCTGGCGGGCGGCGCCGTGGATGCTGTCCTCGGTGGGGCCCTCCATCGTGAACGCCTGCACGACGGGCAGCGCGCTGATTGTTTCGAACACCAGCTTGTTGAGGTAGATCGACTCACCGACCTGCGCGTTGGTCGTCCGGCGGATGCCGCGGGCGAGCAGCCAGATGAGCCCGGCGGCCAGCGGGGCGGTGACCATGGCGAACAGCAGCATCCGCCAGCTGATGATCGCGGCGCCGATGCCGCAGGCGATGATCTTCAGCGGCTCGCGGATCGACGCCCCCAGCAGGATGTGCAGCCCGCGGGTGACGTGCTCCAGCGTCTCGGTGAAGTTGGTGACCAGCTGGCTGACGCCCAGGCGGTTGTAGCCGTCCATGTCTAGGCGGGCGACGCAGCCCATGTATTGCCGCTGCAGGGCGACCGACGCCCGCTGCACCGCCCAGGTCGTGCTGACCAGGTTGCCCACCAGGAAGACGTTTTTGATCATCGTCAGCACCAGCACCACGCCGACCATGACCAGCACCGTCTGGAACGCGTCGTCGGGCAGCCAGTGGGTGTACTGCAGCCAACGGCGGCGGCTGGCCAGGGACTCGACGCACCGCCGGCGCCGGTCTTCGAGGCGGAGCAGCTCGGCGGCCGCGTCGTCGTCGGCCCCTGGGTCCTCGGCGGCTTGGCGCTCGACGGCGGCGATCGCCTCTTCGGTGTCGGCCAGCTTGGCCTCGAAGTCGGCGATCTCCTCCGCCTGCCACTGCTGGACCGACTGCCCACGCAGCGCCACCTCGAACACCGGGTACAGCATGCCGATGTTGCCGCCCCACAACGCCGCCACCAGCAGCGAGCAGCCGACCGACAGCGCCGCCGCCAGCGGCCGCCGGAGCAGCAGCCGGACGGCCCGGAAAAAGTTCTTCATGGCGGGCGTTCCTCAGGCGGCGTTGAGCTTGTTGGCGATGCCCGCGCGGTGGTGGGCTACCCACTGCCGCCGCATGAAGGGCGTAATCGCTTTGCGGATCTGCCGGTCGGTGGGCACAAAGCCCAGCGCCCGCTTGCGGATGCGGTTCATCTCGGTGGCGCCGACGGTCTCGAGCTGCTGGTTGGTCTTCTGGTCCGCCAAGATGCGGAAGCCGCCCAGCAGCCGCCGCGCGTGGCGGAACCGCATGCCGGCGGTGCGGAAGCGGTCGATCAGGTCCCAGTCCATGGCGAACTGGAACGACTCGTCGAACCGCTCGCCCACAGCCCGCCACGCCCGCCGGCGCCAGAACATGGTCTCTTGCGGGATGTAGTCCGCCCACTGTATCACCGTTGGGTCGTACGCCGGCAAGACCCAGCGGCCGATCTCTTGGCTCTGGTCGTCGATCATCACGCGGTCGCCGTACAGCACGTCGACGCCGGGGTTGGCCGCGAAGAACTCGGCGACAAACGCCAGGCTGCCCGGCAGCAGCACGTCGTCGGAGTTGAGGTAGGCAAGGATGTCGCCCGTCGCGTGCCGCATGCCCAGGTTCAGGGCGTGCGTCTGGCCGTTGTCTGGGCGTGAGTCGTAGGTCAGCCGCCCCGCGGCGCCGTCGGCAGCAGCGGCGTCGGCGTGGCGTCGGACGATGTCCATGCTGCCGTCGGTCGAGGCGCCGTCCTGCACGATGTACTGCAGGTTCGGGTACCGCTGGTCCAGCACGCTCCGGAGGGTCTCGCCGATGTACGGCTCTTGGTTGTAGTTGGGCGTGACGATCGAGATCTGCGGCGCCGGGGCGGCGTCCACGGCGGCGGCCTGCCGGTGGTAGGCCGGCGGCAGCCGGAGCGTGCGTGGCGGGTACTGCTGCAGGCGGAAGAGCTTCCGCTCGAACACGCCGGTGATCGCCCGCCGCCAGCCGCGCGGCAGGTAGCGGGTGAGGGTCATCGGGCGCCGCATCAGCCAGCGTGCTTCCTCGTGGCAGTGACGCGTGATCAGGCGGAGGCGGTTGACCGGCCGCTCGCGTCCGCCCCAGCCGGAGAGCGTCCGCCGGGCACGCGTCAGCACAACGTGGTCGTACCGCCGCGAGGTGGCCCGCGGCACGCCATGCCAGGCGGCCATGGCGTGGGCGTGGTAGAGCGCCCAGCTGATGCTGGGCTGGGGCAGCCGCCGCTGGGCGACGGCCAGCAGCTCCTCGGCGCTGCGGCGCCAGTGGCGCGGGTCCTCGGAGTGGAAGAACCGGTTGCCGCGGTGCCGGCGCTTGCTGCCGATCTCTTCCGCCTGCCGCTCAAACCGGCAGCCGGCCTGCATCAGGCGCAGCCAGAAGTCGTAGGCGAACTGGTAGCCGAGCGACTCGTCCAGCGGCCCGGCAGCGGTTGCGGCGTCGCCCACCATCAGGTCGCGCGTGGCCGAGTGCCGCAGCACGACCGACGGCAGCGGGATCACGTTGCGGCGCGTCAGCCGCTGGGCGTTCCATCGGCCGGCCCGGAGCCTGCGGTGCCGCACGCCCGCTTCGTCGATCTGCCCCGCCGGGCTGTAGACCAGGCCCAGGCGGGGCGTGGCGATCAGCCGCCGGCATGCCGCCGCGAAGCCGGCCGGCTGATAAACGTC
>JBCCQL010000292.1:0-4693 GCA_039024355.1 Planctomycetota bacterium | reverse complement strand
GGTCGACGCCGGCGACCGCCAGCTGATCGACGTCGATCGCCAGCGGGCCGGGCCCGGCGCCGAAGGCGTGCAGCCGGGCGGGCCCGTCCACCACCACGGCCGACGCGTCTACGATGGCCAGCCCGCCCGTGTACGGCCCGACCGGCCGCGGGCTGCGGCCGGCGGCGACGATCAGCTCGCCCTGGATATCAACGCCGTCCAGCAGCACAGCGGTCTGTTCCAGCACGGTCAGGTCGCCCACACGCTGCCCGCCGTCCGGCGTGGCGAAGACCAGGTCCGCCTCGGGCGTGGGGCTGCCGGCGTTATCGTTGAACAGGCGGTTGTTGGTGGCGGCGTAGTTGGTCGCGTTGGGCGTGACGCCCAGGTCGTCGATCAGGATCGCCCGGCCGTCGGCCACGACGAACGTCGCCGCCTGCACGTCGGCGTCGATGCGGGCGTCGGACACGGCTTGGGTCTCTTGCGAGATGTCGCCGTTGCCGGCTTCGAGGCGCAGCGTGTGCGAATCCGCCGCGCCGGTGTCGACGATCTGCACGCCGGCCACGTTCATGCCGGCGATCGTCAGGTTCGCCACCTGCAGCGGCCCGCTGGTGAACGCGTCCAGCGAGCCGTCGTTGATCGAAGCGGCCAGGCGTGGCGTGACGTTCGTGGCGGAGGTCAGCACCGCGTCGCCGCCACCGGCGATGCTCACCAGCAGCTCCCCGCCGGCGGCCTGCGTGAGGATGCCGCCGCCGGTTTGGGTGATGGCGTTCTGGGCGAACAGGCCAACCTGCCCCGCCGCGCCGCCGGGCGTGCCGGCGGCGATGTCGGCGCCCAGCGTGATGCCGCCGGCCGAGATGAGCTTCACCAGTTCCGCCGCCGTGATCGAGCCGGCTACGTCGATCGGCCCCGCGCTGTCCAGCACCACCGTGCCGGCCGTGTTGGTCATGGCGACCACGGTGCCGTTGGCTGTGCCGGAGGCGTCCTCTTGGATGCGGACGTCGCCCGCCGCGTTGAAGCGGAGCGAGCCGGCGGTGAACACGCCCGCCGGGCCGACGTCGATCGAGCCATCCGCCGCCGCGGGGTCGACCGTGAACGACACCTTGCCGCCCACGTCCAGCAGGTCCGCCGGCCGGCTGGTAAGCGGGTTGACGGCGGTGTCGTTCAGCTCGATCCGCGTGTCGGCGATAAACTCGGCGTCGCCGGCCACCAGGATCGACGCGTGCGGTGCGTCGGTGATGGCGCCGCGGCTGTCGAGGCGAAGCGTCTGGGCGGTGACTGCGTCGATCAGGGTGGAGTCGTCTTCTTGGATGGATGCGTCGGTCGTGTCGATTGCGAGCGACCCGAACTCGGCCCGCCCGCCGGCGCCGACGGCGACGCCGTTGCCCGACGTGAACGACGCCTGCCCGCCGACCACCAGAACGTCGGCCGAGGGGTCGGCCGGGTTGTTGAGATCGCCCGTGTCGTTGAGCGTGATGGCGCCGGCGGCCGCGCGGAACTCGGCCGACTGGGCGACGCGGATGTCGGCGCCCGCGGCGTCGGTGATGTCGCCGGCAGAGACGAGCTCGAGCGAGCGGGCGGCGACGCCCACCAGCAGCGTGCCGTCGTCCTCCTGCACCTCGACCTCGGTGCCGGCGAGGCTAAGCTGGCCGAACGTCGCCAAGCCGGCCGGGCCGACGGCGATGGCGCCGCCGGCCGTCAGCTCCGCCAGGCCGCCGACGTCTAGCGTGTCGGCCGCCGAGCCGGCGAGGAAGATCGACCCGCCGGCGTCGGCCTTGAGCGACAGATCTTCGGCGATGCGGATCGCGGTGCCGGTCGTGTCGGTGATGCTGCCGGCCGCGCTGAGCGTCATCCGCCGGGCGGTGGCGGCGTCAAGGCGTGTGGCGTCGGCCTCGGCGATGAAGGCCTCGTCCGCCTCGATCAGCAGCGAGCCGAACCTGGCCTGCCCCGGCGGGCCGGTGCCCAGCGGCGGCAGCACGCCTACACGCACGTCGAACGGCCCGCCGTCGTTGGCCAGGAAGGCGGCCTGCCCGCCGACGGTGAGCGACTCGCCGCCCGCGTCGGCAAGCGTGATGTCGCCCCCGGCGGTGAAGGCCGCGTCGCCGGTCACCCGCGTATCGGCGGCGGAAGTGGCGGTCGGGCCGTCGGTTATGGCGCCACTGCTGATAAGCGTGAGCGTGCCTGCACGGCTGCCGAGCAGGGTGGTGGCGTCGTCTTCCTGGATGAAGACCGTGCCCGGCGCGGTGAATAAGATTGACCCCGCGGTGAACGTTCCCCCGCCGCCCACGGAGATCGACGCCGCGGTGAAGCTGGCGGTGCCGCCAACGGTGAGCAGGTCGGGCGTCGCGCCTCCGGTCTCGTTCAGCACCAGTTCGTTGGCGGCGGAGAAGCCGGCGTTGCCAGAGATGACGAGCGTAGAGCTGTCGCCGATGCTGCCGCCGCTGCTCAGCTGAAGTGACGTGACGTCGACATCCACCAGCATCGTCGAGGAGGCTTCGTTGACGTTGGCCGCCCCGCCAATGAGAGACAGCGAGCCGAAGTTCGCCGTGTCGAAACTGTTGCCGACAACGATGTCGCCACGCCCGACAACGCCCGCGTCGAACGTTGCTAGCCCGCCCACTTCGAGCATCGACGAGTTGCTGGTCGCTAGCCGGATGCTTCCCCCCGCGGTCGTGAAGGTGGCGTCGCCGGCCACGCGTATCTGGGCGTCGCCCGCATCGACGATGTCCTCGGCGGAGGAGATCGCAAGCGTTTGGGCGTCGATGGCTTGCAGGGTAGGCGTCGCACCGGCGGTGTAGGCGACGTCGCCGCCGGACAGCGAAATCGTCTCGGCCGCAAAGGCGTTGGCGCCGCCCAGGTCGATGTCGCCGGCGGCCGCGGTCAGCGCGGCGGCGCGGTCGACGCTGACGGGCCCGCCCGTGTTGGTGATGCCGCCGGTTGTCGCGGTGGCGGTGAGGCTGCCTACCGAAGTCGTCTTGAAGTCGATGCCCGTCGCGTTGACGATCGTCGCGTTGCCGATTGGAGAGACCAGCCCGCTGGTAGGCGCGGTGAGCCCGATCATGCCGACCACGGCGAGCTGGTCCAACATGATGTCCGCCGTGAGCCCGGTGGTCCTAAACTCGGCCATGCCGGCGACCGAGACCGTGCCGGTGTCGCGGATGCCGGCCGTCGGTTCTGGGGACGCGGGGCTGGTGTTGGCGGTCACCGCCAGGTTGCCGGCGACGCCGGTGGGGCCCAGCGTTACCACGCCGTCGTTGGTAATGGCGGCGTCGCCGTCGGCGGTGGCCAGGCGGACCTCGCCGCCCACAGCCAGCTGATCCAGCTCGATCTCCCCGCCGGCGCCGGTGGTCGTGAACGCGGCGTCCTCGGCGACGGCTACCACGCCCGTGCCGGTGATGGCGCCGCCGGAGGTGAGCTCGAGCAGCCGCACGTCGGCGGCTTGGAGGACGGTGTCGGTGTTGTCGCTGATCCGGGCGGCGTCGCCCAGAAGGTTCTCGATGAGGCCGATCTCGGCGTCGCCACCCAGACCGATCTCGATGACGCCGTCGGGTGTGTCTGCGGTGGTGGCGTCGAGGCTGCCGGCGGTGAAGCGGTCGCCGGCGTTGTCGGCTAGCGTGATCCCCAGCGGGGCGCCAACCGGTGTGTTGAAGTCGGGAGCTGTGCTCAGTGCGGCCCGTCCCGCCACGTGTATCTGCGCGCGCGTCGCGTCGGTGATTCCGCCTGCCGCAACTACCGAGAGGCTGCCGACAGCAAGCGAATCGAGCCGCAGGGCTGCGCCGCCAAGCACCTGGAGGTCTGCCGCCGCCGCCCGGTTGACCGGGATACCGGGTGAGGTTGTGAGGCGTACAACTGCGGGCAAAGCCGTAACCAAGGTCATGTTCACAGCGCCGGCCGTGTCGAACTGGAATTCGTTTAATAGTGCCGGTGTAAAGCTCGCCCTGCCGACAGAAATGTCTCCGCCCGCGGCGTCGGTAAACACGGCGGTTCCGCCCACACTCAGGCCGAGCGGCGTCGAGAGGTGGACGCCGCGGGAGCTGCTGATGGCGTTCTGCCAGAAGGCGTAGTCGGCGCCGTCGGCCAAGCCGTCGCCGTTGGCGTCGGCCGTGCCGTCGGTGGCGCCGAAGTTGGCCCGCCACACCGCCAGGTCCGCGGCGTCGACCACGCCGTTGCTGTCAAAGTCGGCCGCTAGGAACCGGCCCGCCCCCAGGCCGGCGGCAAAGGTGGCGTCGTTCGCCACGCTGATCCCGCCGGTTTGATTCACGTCCAGCGCGGTGATCTGCTCAGCGGCCCGGACGGTCAGGCTGTCGGCGATCAGCGGGCTCAGCAGCACCTCCCCGCCGGTCGCTTCCAGCAAGACGTGGCTGCCGAGGTTGGCGCCGGGCGCCGCACTGCCGTCGAAGTCTGCCACGCCCAGCAGCAGGCCCTGGCTGCTGTCTTCGATCACCTGCACGTCGCCGGATGTCTCGAAGGTGAGGCGGCCGAGCTCGACGGTGCGGCCCGAGTCGACGCCGTTGGCCGCGACGCCGACGCGGATTTCTCCGCCGGCGGTCGAGCGGAGGGCGGCCGAGCCGCCGACCTCGACATCGATTGCTACGCCGATATCGATCGAGCTGTTGCCGGCGTCGGCGGTGCGGCCGAGCTGGCTCTGCAGCTGGGCGAAGTCGGCGCCGTCGGCCAGGCCGTCGCCGTTGGCGTCGGCCGTGCCGTCGGTGGCGCC
>JBCCQL010000291.1:0-4707 GCA_039024355.1 Planctomycetota bacterium | reverse complement strand
GGCGTGCTGAGGCAGGCCCGTAGCCTCGGCCGCGACAAAAAGACATCGAGCCGCAGCCGCCCTGGCCTGCGATACTTCGAGCGAATCCCGAGGCAGCGATTTTGAACGATACAACCGGCGGCCCTACGCCCGACGCACACCCTCCGCGCGAGCAGCAGCAACCAGAGCGGTACGACGCCATCATCATCGGCGGCGGGCCGTCCGGGTCTGTGGCGGCCGCCAGGCTGGCGATGGCCGGCTGGCGGGTGGCGATTGTCGAGCAGGCCGAATTCCCCCGCCGCAAGGTGTGCGGCGAGTACCTCTCGGCCACCAACGCGCCGGTGCTGCGTGGCCTGGGCTTGTGGGACGCGTTCGCCGCCGAGGCGGGGCCCGAGGTGAAACGCGTGGCGTTGTTCCAGAGCGGACGCCGGCCGGTAACGGCGGCCCTGCCCCTCCCCTCGCGGCCCAGTCTCTCGCGGCCGTCGTCGCGGGGCGAGGCGGGCGTGTGGGGCCGGGCGCTGACGCGCGACCGCCTCGACGCGATGCTAATCGGCCACGCCCAGCGGCAGGGCGCCCACGTGCTGCAGCCGTGGCGGTGCGTCGAGCTCTCGCCCGTCACGCTCGAACCGGGCGGCGGGTCTGGCGGCGCCGGCGACGCACGCGGCTGGCGGTGCGTGGCCGAGAACCGCGCCGCCCGCCACCAGCAGCGGCGCCTCGCGGCGCCGGTGGTCATCGCCGGGCACGGCTCGTGGACGCGGCAGCCGCTGCCGACGCAGCCCGCCGCCAAGCCGCCCGCCGCCGGCGACCTGCTGGGCTTCAAAGCGCACTTCACCGGCGCCGACCTGCCGGCCGACCTGATGCCGCTGCTCTCGTTCCCCGGCGGCTACGGCGGCATGGTGACCTGCCAAGACGGCCTGAGCAGCCTGTCGTGCTGCGTGCGGATGGGCACGCTCGATCGCCTGCGTGGCGGGCGAACGAAGGACGAGTCGCCGGGCAATTCGCCCGGCGGCGGCTCCGCCGGCGAGCGCGTGTTCGACCACATCCGCCGCACCACGCCGCCCGTGGCCGCGGCGCTCGACCGCGCCCAACGCGTCGGCCCCTGGCTGGCCGCGGGGCCGCTCCGCCCGGGCCGCCGGCCGCTGTACCGCCGCGGGCTGTTCGCCGTGGGCAACGCCGCGGGCGAGGCCCACCCGGTGGTGGCCGAGGGCATCAGCATGGCGATGCAGTCCGGCTGGTTGGCGGCCGAGAGCCTGGTGGCCGCGTGCGGCAACGGGTTAAGCAGAGGCGGGCCCAGCGGCAACGGGTCGATCGAAGGTCGGCTGCCGCCCGAGGCGATCGACGCCGCCGGGGCCGAGTACGCCCGCCTGTGGACCGCGGCGTTCGCGCCCCGCATCCGGGCGTCGTTCGCCATCGCGGCTTGGGCCATGCGCCCGGCGCTGGTACGCGTGTCGCAGCCGGCGATCCGCCTCTTCCCGCCGCTGCTGACGCTCGGCGCGCGGCTGTCGGGCAAGGCGCGGCTGATCGGCCAGGCGGGTGGCGGCGTCCGCGGGGCCCTCGACGCGAGCGCGGGACCACCCACACAGGAGACGGCATGAGCCTGGCCATCACCGGCACGGGCGTCGCCGTGCCGCCGCACACCATGACCCAGGCCGAGGCCCTGAGCCTGGCCGAGCAGGTCCTGGAGCTGGACGACGAGAAGCGTCGCACGCTGCGGGCCATCTACCGCCGCGCGGGCGTCCAGACCCGGCACACGTGCGTGCCGTACCAGACCGGCTTCGAGTGGGCGCGGCTGCCGCCGGTAGAGTGCGGCGCCGATGGCCCGCGGCCGCGTGGGGCCAGCACCGCCGCCCGGATGGCGCGCTATCGCGAGCACGCGCCGCCGCTGGCCGTGGCCGCCGCCGAGCAGGCCCTGGCGGCCAGCGGCGCCGACCCGCGGGGCGTCACGCACGTGGTGACGGTCTCTTGCACCGGCTTCTCGGCGCCGGGCGTCGACGCGGCGCTGATCAACCGGCTGGGGCTGTCGCCCGAGACGATGCGGGTGAACGTCGGCTTCATGGGGTGCCACGGCGCCATCAACGGGCTGCGCACGGCGTCGGCCCTGGCGGCCGAAGACCCCCGCCGGACGGTGCTGATGGTGTGCGTCGAGCTGTGCAGCCTGCACTACTTCTTCGACGCGGTGCCGGACAAGCTGGTGAGCAACGCCCTGTTCTCCGACGGCGCCGCGGCGCTGGTAGGGCGGGCTGGTGACGGCGTCGGGCAGACGGGGGGCGGCGGCGCTGGGCACGCGTGGCGGGCTCTCGCCACCGGGTCGTTCCTGCTCGACGCGTCGCTGGAGCTGATGGGCTGGGAGGTGGGCGACCACGGCTTTGAGATGACGCTCTCGCCCAGCGTGCCCGAGCGGATCGCCACGTCGCTGCCGCCGTGGATCGACGATTGGCTCGCCCGCCACGGCGTCCGCCGCCAGGAGGTCGCCCACTGGGTGGTGCACCCCGGCGGGCCGCGGATCGTCTCGGCCGTGGCCGAGGCGCTCGGCCTGCCGCCGGAGGCCACCGCCGCGTCGCGGGCCGTGCTGGCCGGGCACGGCAATAGGTCGTCGCCCACGGTGCTGTTCATCGCCGAGGAGCTGCGCAAGGCCGGCGCGAGCGGCCACGCCGTGATGCTCGCCTTCGGCCCGGGGCTCACGGCGGAGGTCGCGCTGCTGCGGTTCCCGTGAGCGTCGAAGAAGTGTTTCGGCGGCCGGCGCCTTGAACGCTACTCGCCGGCGGCGCCGCTGGTGAGCACCAGCATGGCCACGCCGGCCACCGCCACGGCCGCCCCCAGGCACGCCCGCACGGTGAGGCGTTCGCCCTGCAGGGCGACGATCGGCAGCACCCTCAGCGTGGACGTGGCGCCCAGCGTCTGCGAGACGCCGGCCGAGACCCGCTGCAGCGAGAGCTGCTGGAAGTACAGCCCGACGAACGTCCCGACGAGGGTCGCGGCCACGACGCCCGGCCACACCCGGCGGCTGCGGAGCGCGGCCGGCGTGTAGGGCTGGCCGGCGATGGGCATCCACACCAGCAGCGCCGCGACGCCGCCGCCGATACGCACGAACGAGCTCAGCCACGGGTCGATCTCGGTCTGCGTCAGCACGGCCCGCGACATCACGGCCCCAACCGCCTGGCAGCCGGCGGCCAGCAGCCCGCACAGCACGCCGCGGCGGGCGTCGCGTGGGTCGACCCGCGTTTCGGCCGACCGCTCGACCACCACCCACGCGACGCCGGCGATGGTGACCACAATGCCGGCCACGGCCACCGGGCCCAGCCACTCGCTGAGCACCACCAGGGCGATGCCGGTGGTCATCGGCGGGGCGAGCGTCTCGGCCATGAGGATGGTGCGGCGTTCGCCCAGGCGGTTCAGCGCGGCGAAGAATGCGGTGTCGCCCACGCCGATGCCCACCACACCGCTGAGGGCCAGCAGGCCGACGCCCCACAGCTCGGCCCCGGCCCGGGCGCCGGGCGAGAGCAGCAGCACGGCGCCCAGCAGCGGCATCGCCAGGGCGCCCTTGCACAGGTTGAGCGGCAGCGGCGGGATGGCCGTCCCCAGCCGGCGGAACAAGACCGTCGAGACCGCCCAGGCGGCCGCCGCCGCCAGCGCCGCGAGTTCGCCGCTGAGGGTCATACGCGCTGCCCACGCTCGGCGCCGCTGGCCTCAGAAGTGGCGCCCGGCGTGCGGCCGTTTGCAGGCCCGCCGAGTGGCCGATGGTCGCCGCCCACGCCGCCCGCTTCGGCCGCCAGCCGGTCCCGCCACGCCTCCAGGCGCCGCAACGCCTCGATCGGCGTGGTGTTGTTGAGGTCCAGCCGGCGGATCTCGTCCAGCAGCGGGTGGTCCACGGTCTCGAACAGCGTGAGCTGCGTGCCGGCGGCCGGGCGGGCGCTGCTGCCGGGGACGCTGTGCGCCGCCTCATCGGCGGGCGTTGCGGCGGCGGGTTGATCGCCCGCGGCGGCGGCGTTTTCGGCTGCGTCGCCGGCGGCGGTCGCTTCAAGCGTCGCCAAGACCTCGGCCGCCCGCTCGTTCACACAGCGGGGCACGCCAGCCAGCTGCGCGACGTGGATGCCGTAGCTCTTGTCGGCGGCGCCCTCCACGATGCGGTGCAGGAACACCACCCTGCCCGCGTGCTCCTGCACGGCCACGTTGCGGTTGGCGACGCCCGGCAGCCGGTCGGCCAGCCGCGTCAGCTCGTGGTAGTGCGTGGCGAAGAGCGCCCGGCAGCCGATCTGGTTGTGCAGGTGCTCGACGATGGCCCACGCCAGGCTCAGCCCGTCGTAGGTGCTGGTGCCGCGGCCGATCTCGTCGAGGATGACCAGGCTGTGGGCGGTGGCCGTGTTGAGGATGCGGGCGGTCTCGGTCATCTCGACCATGAAGGTGCTCTGCCCGCGGGAGACGTCGTCGCTGGCGCCGACGCGTGCAAAGAGCCGGTCCGCCACGCCCACGGTAGCGCGCTCCGCCGGCAAGAAGCTGCCCGCCTGCGCCATGAGCGTCAGCAGCGCCGTCTGCCGGATGTAGGTGCTCTTGCCCGCCATGTTGGGGCCGGTGATGAGAAGCAGGGACGGGGGGCGGGGGGCGGGGGGCGAAGACGGCTCGACCGCGGGTTACTCGCCCCCCCCCCCCCGGTCCACCTCCCCCCCCCCCCCCCCCAGGCCATAGTTAGGCACCAAACCACCCGCAGGCTCGGTGAAGTCCACCACCCGG
>JBCCQL010000290.1:0-4714 GCA_039024355.1 Planctomycetota bacterium | reverse complement strand
GCCGTAGGCCTCCAGGGCCCAGACCTCCATCTCGCCGAACCGCTGCCCGCCGAAGCGGGCCTTGCCGCCCAGCGGCTGCTGCGTGATCAGCGAGTAGGGGCCGGTCGACCGCGCGTGCACCTTGTCGTCCACCAGGTGGTGGAGCTTGAGCATGTAGATGTAGCCGACGGTGGTCTCCTGCTCGAGCGGCTCGCCGGAGCGGCCGTCGATCAGGCGGGCCTTGCCGTGGCGGGGCAGGCCGGCTTCTTCCAGGCAGTCGTTGATCTGCTCCTCGGTGGCGCCGTCGAAGACGGGCGTCACGGCCTTGAAGCCCAGCTTGGCGCCCGCCCAGCCCAGGTGCGTCTCGAGGATCTGCCCCACGTTCATCCGGCTGGGCACGCCCAGCGGGTTCAGCATGATCTGCACCGGCGTGCCGTCCTCCAGGAACGGCATGTCCTCCTCGGGCATGATCTTGGAGATCACGCCCTTGTTGCCGTGCCGGCCGGCCATCTTGTCGCCCACGGAGATCACCCGCTTCGTGGCGATGTAGACCTTAACCATCTGCAGGACGCCGCTGCGGAGCTCGTCGCCCCGCTTCATGCTGTTGAGCTTGCGGTCGCGGGCGTCGATGGCCTCCTCGACCGACGGCCACAGCGACCGGTAGCTCTTGTCCACCGCCTTCTGCCGCTCGGGGCTGCGGATGTCGAGCGAAGAGAGCTTGAACGCGGCCGCCTGCTCGGCGACGAACGCCGGGTCCTGGTCGTGCACCAGGCTGTTGCCGTCGTCGTCGGTGAGCTTCTTGCTGAGCGTCCCCTCGATCTCCTTGACCAGCTCGGTGAACGCCGCGGCGATCTGCTCGTTGCCCTCCTGCTCGGCCGCCTTGAGGTCCCGCTCGAAGTCCTTGCGCTCCTCCTCGGTGAGGCTCATCCGGCGGCTGAACTTCTGCGTGTCGATGACGATGCCCTCGACGCCCGAGGGCACCTCCAGCGAGTCGTTCTTCACGTCCTCGCCCGCCCGCCCGAAGATGGCGTGCAGCAGCTTCTCTTCCGGCGTGAGCTCGGTCTTGCTCTTGGGGCTGACCTTGCCCACCAGGATGTCGCCCGGCGTGACGAACGTGCCGATGCGGACGATGCCCGACTCGTCCAGGTTGCGGAGCATCTTCTCCGAGACGTTGGGGATGTCCCGCGTGAACTCCTCGCGGCCCAGCTTCGTCTCGCGGATCTCGACGTCGAACTCCTCGATGTGGATCGACGTGTAGGTGTCCTTCTTCACCAGCTCTTCGCTGATGATGATGGCGTCCTCGAAGTTGTAGCCCTCGAACGACATGAACGCGACCAGCACGTTGCGGCCCAGGGCCAGGTCGCCCTCCAGGGTGGCGGCGCCGTCGGCGATCACCTGCCCCTTCTCCACCTTGTCGCCCGGCTTGACGATGGGCTTCTGGTTCTGGCAGGTCCGCTCGTTCAGGCCCACGAACTTCCGCAGGTGGTGCACCTCCGGGCCGATCTCGATGCGGCTGGCGTCGGCGTAGGTGACCGTCCCCTTGTGGCCAGCCCGCACCAGCAGGCCCGAGTGCCGGGCGACGTCACGCTCCAGCCCCGTGCCCACGATCGGCGGGTCCGCCACCAGCAGCGGCACCGCCTGCCGCTGCATGTTGGAGCCCATCAACGCCCGGTTGGCGTCGTCGTGCTCCAGGAACGGGATTAACCCCGCGGAGACGCCGATCATCTGGCTGGGGGCGACGTCGATGTACTGGATGTTGTCCGTCGGCACCAGCATGAAGTCGCTGCGGTAGCGGGCCACAATCGTGTCGCCCTGGATCACGCCGCCCTCGACCGGCGAGTCGGCCGACGCCACGTAGGCGTCGTTCTCCTCGTCGGCGCGGAGCCACACGACCTCGTCGGTCAGCTTCCGCTTCTTCACCACCCGGTAGGGCGTGATCAGGAAGCCGTACTCGTCCACCGTGGCGTACATCGCCAGGCTAGAGATCAGGCCGATGTTGGTGCCTTCGGGCGTCTCGATCGGGCAGATCCGGCCGTAGTGGCTGATGTGCACGTCGCGGACCTCGAAGCCCGCCCGCTTGCGGTTCAGGCCGCCCGGGCCCAGAGCCGACAGCCGCCGCTCGTGCGTCAGCATGCTCAGCGGGTTGGTCTGGTCCACCACCTGCGACAGCTCGCCCCGGCCGAAGAAGTACTCGATGGCCGCCGAGATGCTCTTGGGGTTGATCAGGCTGCGGGGCGTCATGTCCTCCGCGTCTTTGAGGCTCATCCGCTCCTGCACCGTGCGGCGGAGCTTGAGGAAGCCCTTGCGGAGCTCGTCGCACGCCAGCTCGTCGATGGTCCGCAGCCGCCGGTTGCCAAGGTGGTCGATGTCGTCGACGTACATCTCGGGGTCGCCAGCGGCGAGGCCCAGGATGTAGTTCACCGAGTTGATGACGTCCTCCGCCCGCAGGATCATCTCGTCCTCGGGCACGTCCAGCCCCAGCTTCCGGTTGATGCGGAAGCGGCCCACACGGCCCAGGCGGTAGCGGTTGGTGTCGTAGAACTTCTCGGCGAAGAGCGTGCGGGCCTTCTCTAGTTGCGGCGGGTTGCCGGGCCGCAGCCGCTGGTAGATCCGCAGCAGCGCCTCTTCGTGGCTGGACGTTTGGTCGTCGGTGAGCGCGTTGAGCAGGTGGGGCGAGGGCGGCGGGTCCATCACCTCGACGCCCTTCACGCCGGACGTGCAGATCGTCTCGGCGATGTTCTTGGTGATCCGCTGCCCGCCCTCCAGGATGATCTCGCCCGCCTTCTCGCTGCCCACCGGGTAGACGATGTCGTCCACGGCCACCTTGCCGTCGATCTTCGCCACGCTGCGGCCGTCGACGATCTTCTGCTTCTTGGTGTCGTAAAACGCGCGGAGGATGTCCGAGTCCAGCGAATACTCCGGCCCCATCGCCCGCAGCAGCATCACCACGCTGAACTTGCCACTCTGGTCGATGCGGACCGTGATCGAGTCTTTCTTGGTGGTGTTGACCTCGATCCAGCTGCCACGCTCCGGGATCACCCGGCAGGAGTAGACCTTGCGCTCGCCGGCCTCGATCTCGCTGACGAAGTCGATGCCCGGCGAGCGGTGCAGCTGGCTGACCACCACCCGCTCGGCGCCGTTGATGATGAACTCGCCGCCGCCCATCATGATCGGCAGGTCGCCCAGGTAGACCTCTTCCTCGATCGGCTCCTCGCGGTTCAGCCGCAGCCAGACCCGCAGCGGCCGGCCGTACGTCAGCCGCAGCTGCCGGCACTCGTCCGGCTGGTACCGCGGCTTGCCCAGCTCATACCGCAGGTACTCGAGGCTGATCGACTTGTCGTAGCTCTCGACCGGGAAGATCTCGCGCAGCACGGACTCCAGGCCGTCGTCCTTCCGCTTCAGTGGGTCGGTGTTCTCCTGCAGGAACCGCGCGTAGCTGACGGTCTGGATCTGCGTCAGGTCCGGGATGTCGTAATCCTGGCGGATGCTGCCGAACCGGCGGGTGTCGGGGGTCGACAGTCGGCGTGCGGTCGATACAGCCATGCTGGGGCTACTCCGTTGGTAGGGGCGGGGCGCAGGGGCGGCCGGCGGTGCGGCCGGCGGGCGTTACGCGGACGCTGGGCACGATCTGAGCGGTGAACGTCCGCCGGGCTCGGCGGCCCGCATGCGAAGCAGACCAGGCACGCAGCGCCGGCGAAGCGTACAACTACGCACGGCCGGCAACATGCGATTGCCCGGAGCAAGATTGACGTAAGAGAGGAAGCTCATGCACCGACGCGCAGCCTGGCGGGCTACGCACTCGAGGAAGCCGGGACGCGGCGGCAGCAGCATGCTACGCACGCACCGCCGCCGAACCAACCGCAGCGATCGCTACTTGATCGCGACGGTGGCGCCGGCTGCCTCGAGGTCGGCCTTGGCCTTCTCGGCGTCTTCCTTCGAGACGGCTTCCTTCACCTTGGCGGGGCAGCCCTCGACCATCTCTTTGGCCTCCTTGAGGCCGAGGCCGGTCAGGGCGCGGACCGCCTTGATGACACCGATCTTTTGATCGCCGAACGATTCCATGACGACGTCGAATTCGGTCTGCTCCTCGGCCGCGGCGCCGCCACCATCGCCGTCGGCGGGCGCCGCCATCATCACGGCGCCGCCGCCGGACGCCGGCTCGATGCCGTGCACGTCCTTCAGGTAGTCGCTCAGCTCTTTGGCTTCCTTCAGCGTCAGGCCGACGATCTTGTCGCCCATGTCCTTGGTGGCGTCGGTGTACTCGGCAACGGCTGCGTCGCTCATCTTCTCTTCCCTTTCACGTGGTTGGCCCGGGTGCGTGGCCCCTGTTTGTGGGGGACCTTTGGGCCGGCGGGGTGCGTTTCGTTCTACTTGCTCTGTCGCTCTTGGCTTGGCAATCGCTGCTGGGGCTACGCCGAAACCGTTGCTTCCACTTGGATTTATGGTTGCTGATGTATGATTCTTGAAGGCCGATCAACGCCTGAGATCGTAAAGCACCAATCAGCAACCATACATCTACTCGTCTTCGCCCTTCTGCTTGATCTGACTTGCAAGGGCGCCGCCGGGGCCGAGCAGCTGACCGCTGAGCGTGGCGCCTGGGCTGAGGATCTGGCCGACCAGCAGGCTCAGCTGCTCGGTGCGGCTGGGCCACTTGCTGACCTGCTTAACGTCTTCGGGCGAGAGCTTCGCCCCGTCCATGACGCCGCCTTTGGTCTCCAGTTTGTCGAAGGCCGCG
>JBCCQL010000289.1:0-4742 GCA_039024355.1 Planctomycetota bacterium | reverse complement strand
GGCCGTCCCGGTAGGCGGTCTGCCCGGCGGCGGGCCGCCGGCGTTGTACCGGCTTGTTCATTCGGTCTTGATCCGTGTGCTGAGCCAGTTGATGCCCGCCGCGGCCGGCCGGCTTGCCCTCTGCGATCCACAAGAACCGAAGCCGGCGGCCGACGAGCCGTTCCTCTGCTTCCAGCGCCGCAGCCAGGGCGACGTCATTGTCAGGCGTCCCGGCGGCGACGACAAAGTCATCGGCAGCGCCCAGCGGAAGCGTGCCGGTGCGGTGCTGCAGCACGGCAGCATCCTGCTGCGGCAATCGCGTGCCGCGCCCGAGCTGCCGGGCCTCGCCGAGTTGCTGCAAACGGCGCCGCCGCCGGCGGACGGCCTGTCGCGTGCGATCGCAGAACGGGTGTCCCGTGAGCTACAGATGTCGCTGGTTGAGCAGAGCCTGACCGCCGCCGAGTCCGCGGCCGCCGACGCGATCGCTGAGCAGAAGTTCGCCGCCGACGGTTGGACGCGGCGACGCTGACCGCCTCCCGCAGTTCTAATCGCTCCGCAACCAAGCTCTCGAGCAACGCCCGCCGCGCGTGATCGCCGCAGCCCGATTGCAGGTGGCCGCACAGAGTGTGCCGTGGCAGACCAACCGGGGGTGCGTCGGGGTTCTGGCGCCGGACGCACTCGGTAAAATCGAGAGGGGCGTGGAGGGAAATGCGTGCGTCGTTGGTATACAATCGGAGCATCGTGAGGATGCTCCGGTTGCGACAATACGCGTCGCGTTAGGCAGGGTGTCCTGCGGCGGCTGCAGCGGCCGAATAATCGTCGCGCGGCTTGCCGAAGACGACCTGCATAGCCTCCGGGTCTGCTGTGTGACGCGCACGTGCCATCGACAATCACTGCGTGGCGTCCCACCTAATTGGCGAGACAACCGCGCACGCGATCGCACACCGGAGACCCACTACGAACACGCACGAGCCTAAGCCTTCACCTGAGCGCCAACGACCGAACCGCTACGCCCGGCTTGCAACGGCGGGGCCCGATCGACTTGTCAGCACACGCTTCCCCGCAACCCGGCGTCCGCACCGCTACCCCGCAATTTTTCTATGCGTCTATTTTCTTGCGGAGCCGAGAAAGGGGTTTGACATGAAGTTGAAGGTCTTGGCGGGGGCGAAAAAAGGCGCCGAGATCCCGCTGAAGAAGAGCAAGTTCGTCGTCGGGCGTGCGAGCGACTGCACGCTGCGGGCTGGCAGCGAGGCGATCAGCCGGCGCCACTGCGTCTTCCTCCGCAGGGGCGAGACGCTGAGCGTCCTGGACCTTGGCAGCCGCAACGGCACGTACGTCAACGGCGCCCGGATCGAGGGCGAGACGACGCTCAAGAACGGGGACAACATCCGCATCGGCCCGCTCGAGTTCCTGCTTGACGGCGTCCCGGCGATGGCCCAGCCGCTGCCCGCTGCAGGCCAGCCGCATGGCGCCGCGGCGTCGGGCGAGCGCGGCGGGGCTGCGGCGTCGGCGGAGGGCGCCAGGCCGAAGCGGCCGAAGGTGCAGGACGTGGCCGACGCGCTCGGGCGGACCGCGGCCAACAGCGACAGCGCGACCATCGAAGAAGACGACATAAGCAACTGGCTGCTGGGGCCCGACCCGGCCGCGGCCGCCGCGCTGAAGGAGACGCAGACCCTCCGCATGGACGAGACGCACGCCATCGCCAAGGCGACCGGCGGGCTCACCAATCCCGCGGGGGGCGAAGCAGAAGGCGACGCGGCGGGCGGGGCCGGCGGCCCTGAAGGCGAGGAGGCCGAGGACGCCCAAAGTGACGCCGAAGGTGAATTGGGGTCCGACGAAGCGCCCGCCGGCAAGAAGCGGGGCAAGCCCGAGCCGGGCAAGCTCCCCAAGCTGCCCCCCAAGCCAATGGCTAAGGACAGCCGCGAGGCGGCGGCCGACATCTTGAGAGAGCTCGCCAGGCGGCGTTAACGCCCGCCACGCTGAACGCGAAACAGCCAAGCGGCAGCGCCGCAGCCAACGGGCCACCGGCGCTGCCGCGTAGGGCGACTGAGCAAAACCGCGGTCCTCGGCGGCGATGTCTGCGAACTCGGCGGCGAAAAGCCGATCGCCCGCCCCGGCTTTCGGTTTTGTTCGGTGGCGCGGACTTTGTGCTCGCCTGTGCGAGGCGAGTTTGGCAAGGGCGCCCTCCACCGCCGGCCGCGTCTGACCGCCCCCGGTCAACTTACACGCGTCGCGACACGCCGGTGGCGGGGCGTCCCGGCTCGCGGCGACACACGCCGCGCGGGGCCATTGGGTGACCGGCTACGCCTCGGCTGCTCCGGCCAGCAGGTCCTCGTCTGCGTCGGCGTACGGCTCGGCGGGTGACGCGTCGGCAGATGTGTCACCGGCCTGCTCGACCCGCAGCCCGGCGGACTCGGCCTGGGCTTCGAGGGCCTCGCGCTCGGCGCTGCGGTCTTGCTCGTCCGCGTTGCGGGCGGCCCGCTCGGCCTGCGAGAGCTGCACGTAGCCCAGCGAGCGGATCACCTCCAGCACCTCGCTGCAGGTCGGGAACATGCGGCCGCTGGTCCGCTTGTAGTCGTCCAGCGCGTTCATAAACTCGACCTCGGCGCCCGAGTAGTCACGCTCGCAGGTCGTGGGGTCGATCTGCCGGCGGCGGTTGACCTTCTTGCGTCGCTCGAGCTTCGGCGTGGCCGCGGTGGCCTCGCTTGCGGGTTGCGTGGCTGCGGCGGCCTCCGCCGCGGCGGGTTTGGCTTTGGCGGCCCGAGTGCTTTTTGTGGCTGGCGCGGAAGCCGCCTCGCCCTGGCGGCGTCCGCCGCGGCGGCGGTCGATGGTTGCCTCTGTCTCCTCGGGTTTTGCGGCGCCGCGCTTGGCGGCGGCCCGCTTGGGGGCGGCACGCTTCGTCGCCGCCGGCTTGGCCTTGGCGGCCGGCGTCTTCTTGGCGGCCGCGACCTTAGAGGCGAGCTTGGCGGTCTTCTTCTTGGCGGACGGCTTGGCTGCGGGCTTTGTTTTTGCCACCGGTGGGGACTCCTCGGACGGGCTGCCGTGACGGCTGGTTGGGGGGCGGCGCCGGGGCGGACGGGCAGCGGCTGGGGTGCTGGCGCCCGGTCGGCAGTGGTTGGGATCGGGTTGGCGTCTGCGGCGCCCGCACCGGTTACGAAAACTTGCCGGATCGGGCGGCCGAGCCGCCTGGGCCGGTTGCGCGGGTTGCCGCGGCGGGAGCGCTGAAGGCGCCCGAGCGGCTGAGTGGCGGGCGCCGCCAACCGGCGTTGCGGCGTGCAGGGCGCACTGCTACGGTCCCGCCCGCTACACGCAGGACCAAAGCCACGACCGGGGCCAACACCGGAGAAGAGAGACGTGCAACACCGCGTCGCGACCAGCATCGTGCAGCCCCAGCCGCACGCCGGCGTAGCCCGCCACTCCGGTGGGCTAACGCGTGGGCGGGCAACGGGCATTGCTGCCGGGCTTGCCTGCGTGGCGATCGCCGCCGCCGGGTGCAGCACCGTTACCAGCCAGGCCAAGAACTCGCAGGGCGTGCGGCTGTTCCAGCAGGGCGCCTACCCGCAGGCGGCGGCCGAGTTCCAGAAGGCCATCGCGGCGAACCCCGACTCCGCGGACGGCTACTACAACCTGGCCGCCTCGCTGCACAAGACGGGCGCCATCCACAACCGGCCGGCGGACCTGCAGCAGGCGGAGGTGCTGTACAACCAGTGCCTGGAACGCAACCCGGACCACCTGGAGTGCTACCGCGGGCTGGCCGTGCTGCTGACAGAAACCTCGCGCCGCGACGCCGCGTTCCGGCTGCTGAACAACTGGGACCGCGCCAGCCCCGCGAACCCCGACCCCAAGATCGAACTCGCCCGGCTGCTAGAAGAGAGCGGCCAGCCGGAGCAGGCGAAGGCGCAGCTGGTCGCCGCGCTGACGGCCGACCCCAACAACGCCCGGGCGTTCACCGCGCTGGGCAGGCTGCGAGACCAATCGGGCGAGTACCAGCAGGCGCTCGCGGACTACCAGCGGTCGCTGCAGCTCAACCGCTTCCAGCCGGACGTTACGGCGCGCGTCGCCGCGCTCAACGCCGCGCTGGGCGGGGCGGCCACGGGCGTGCCGCCGGTGCAACCGCCGGGACGGATGGCCAACCAGTGGCGGCCGTCGGTCCGGTACTAAGAGCGTGCGAACAAAACCTCGGTCTTTTGCGGCGACGTCTGCGGAATCGGCCGTGCAACGCCGATCGCCTGCCCCGACTTTCGGTTTTGGGCGTTGGTTCTAAGGCCGGCCGGCGCTGCAAGCTGCACGCTGTTCCAGCGTGGTCGGAGCGGTCATGCAGCCCCTCGGCCGGCGCCCGCCAACACGCCAATCATCGCCCGGCAGAAGTCGGGCAGGTCGTCCGGCCTGCGGCTGCTGACGAAGTGGCGGTCGACCACCACCGGGGCGTCGGCCCACTCGGCGCCGGCGTTGATCAGGTCGTCCTTGATGCCCGGCGAGCCCGTCACCCGCACGCCGCGGTACACGCCGGCGGAGATCGGGATCCACCCGCCGTGGCAGATGGCGGCCACCAGCTGGGCCGACTCGCTGAACGCCCGGACCAGCTCGAGCACCTTCGGGTCGCGGCGCAGCTTGTCGGGCATGAACCCGCCCGGCACGACCAGGCCGTCGAAGCCGTCGGCCGAGGTTTCGGCGACGGCGGCGTCGGCCTCGCAGGGGTAGCCGTGCTTGCCGGCGTAGACCACGCCCGCCTCGGGCCCGGCCAGGGTGACCGCGGCGCCCGC
>JBCCQL010000288.1:0-4743 GCA_039024355.1 Planctomycetota bacterium | reverse complement strand
GAAGCCTTCGATCGCGCGGTCGATGTTCTCGGCCAGCTCGTCCTGGGTCATGATCTCGATGTCCCAGCCCGAGAGCTTGCTGGCCAGCCGCACGTTTTGCCCCCGTCGGCCGATCGCCAGCGACAGGTTGTCCTCCTGAACCAGCACGATGGCCTTGCCAAGCATCCGGCACAGGATCACCTGATCCACGTCGGCGGGCTGCAGGGCGTTGGGGATCAGCACCTCGAGGTCGTCGTCCCAGCGGACGATGTCGATCCGCTCGCCCGCCAGCTCGTCGACGATGTTTTTGATCCGGTTGCCCCGCACGCCTACGCACGCCCCGACGCAGTCGACGCGGCTGTCGCTGCTGATCACGGCCACCTTGGACCGGTAGCCCGGCTCACGCGACATGGCGCGGATCTCGATCACCGAGTCGGCGATCTCCGGGATCTCTTGCTCGAACAGCCGCTGCACCAACGCCGGCGACCGGCGGCTGAGGATCACCTTGACCCGGCTGCCCGCCTTGCGGACCTCGTAGACCGTGGCGCGGACACGCTCGTTTGCGTGGTGCGCTTCGCCGGGGATCTGCTCGCTGCGGGGGAGGATCGCCTCGACGTTGCCCAGCGAGACCGTCGCCGCGGCGCCCTCGTACCGCTGGATGATGCCGCTGACCATGTGGCCGATCAGCTCGTCGTACTCGTCGTAGAGGGCGTCCCGCTCCGCCTCGCGGATCTTCTGGATCATCACCTGCTTGGCGGTCTGGGCGCCGATGCGGCCCACCACCTCGTCGGAGTCGAGCGTCTCTTCGCCGCACTTGGCGACCATCTCGCCCGTCTCTTGGTCGATCGTGCACTCGATCTCGGCTTCTTCGCCGTAGTACTTTTTGAGCGAGGCGATCATCGCCTGGGCGATGCCCTCAAAGACGATCTCCTTGTCGATGTTCTTGTCGCGGTGGATCGCGTCAACGATCCGCAAGATCTCGCTGGCGTTCATGGCTGGGCAGGCTTTCTGCGGCGTTTGGCTCGTGGAGCCGCGCCCGCCGCGGGCGAAACCGGGTTGGCAAGTTTTCCAAATTGTCCAGTCTACCACCGCGGCATCCTGCCGCGACGGGCGGCTGAGCCGCCAATCGACGCAAAAAGCCGGCAAAAGCCGGCCTTCTACCCGAAAACGCGGCGCCGCGAATCGCACGCCGCTACGGCATGAAAAGTAGCGCCGCGTTTTCAGAGTGTCAAGCCACGCGGCGGCCCGTGATGCGGCGCCCTACGGCGTTAGGCGTTGCGGGCGATCGCCTCAGTCAAGAACAGCAGCGCGGCGGCAACCGTTGCCCATTACACACGCCGAGACGCTCTGCTTCCGCACAAAGAAACACGCCGCCTAGCCAGAAGCTAGGCGGCGTGGAGCGAAGTGTTCGGCAGTGTGACGATGAAACGCGGACGCAGGTCGATTAGCCGCCGCGACATTACGACGCCCAACTACTCCCCATCGGGCAGCGTGTCCGCAGTGTCGTCGATGGACTCCTCGACCGCGTCGGCAGCGTCGCCGGCTTTGTCATCTAGATCGGCCGCGGCCTTATCAACGGCGTCCTTCAGCTTCCCGAGGTCTTCTTCGATCACAGGCTTGTTGACCGTCATGGTTGGATTCTCCGAGTCGGCGTCGAACGACACCCAACCCACAAAAGCCATCACAGCAACAACAGCGATAATGGCGACTAGGGCTCGCATGGTTTTTCCTCGTTGTGGATGCGGTTTGTGTTTGGCGGTCTGCTTACGCGTCTTCGATGCTCAGATCGGCGGGCTCACAGGCCGCGGCGGATGGAAGGTGCAATCAGGCTTACAACGAACAGCACCAAGAACACCATGAACAGGATCTGGGCGATGCCGGTTGCGGCGCCGGCGATGCCGCCGAAGCCAAAGAGCGCGGCGATCAAGGCGACAACAAAAAACGTTAGGGCCCAACGGAGCATGGGTGCCTCGCTTTCTTTTTCGTTCCTGTTTGGGTCACCGCTGCGGCAACGACAGACGCCGTTCACTAGGACCGACGTCGGTTGCTCAACGCGGTTGAGTTACGCAGCCCGTGTGCCAAACGTGTCCGTGAACGCCGGAAAGCGTCTCGCTGAGGCCAGAACACCGAGGCAGAGCGCCCCAGGTAGCTAGAGATTCCCTGCCGGCGTGGCGCCTGCTTGCCATGCCGTTGGTCGACGAACGACCAGACTGGTTCGAAACGGGCCGGCTGCTTCGAAACGGGCCGCCTGCTTGAAAGCAGCCCGGCCGCCCCGTCTAGGCCGTGCGTGCCACGCACACCGCCGCGGCTTGGCCCTGCGGCGTGGTGTTCACCGAGGCGAAGAGATCGCCCGGGGCGACGCCGTCTTCGGTCACCGGGGCGACGGGGCACTGCGGGTCGGGCTCGGCGTAGTTGAGCACGCGGGGCAGGGCGTTGTGCTCCAGGGCGAGCAGGCTGGCGATCAGTTCCACTACGCCGCTGCCGGCGCCGAGATTGCCGAAGCCTGCCTTCGGGGCGATAAGCGGTGTAGTCGCCGCCGCGTCGCCGAGGGCCGTGCGGAACGCCTTGGCTTCGTCGATGTCGGCCTGCGGCGAAGCGAGGCCGTGGGCGTTGAGGTGGCCGAGCTCGGCGGGCGTCTTGCCGGCGTCGCGCAGCGCGGAGCTCAGGGCGTTGGCGATCGCTTTGTCGTTCTTGCCCTTCAGGTTTGTGTCCGCGACCTGGCTGCTGCCGAAGCCGAGCACCTCGCCGTAGACCTTGGCGCCGCGAGCCTGTGCCGATTCGAGCGACTCGAGCATGACCATGCCCGCCCCCTCGCCGGCGACCATGCCGGTGCGTCGCTTATCGAACGGCCGGCTGGCCGCCGCGGGGTCGCCCGCCGTGTCGGCCATCTGCTCGGTCTGCATAGCGTGGATCGCCTGCAGCGGCAGGACACGCGTTCCCGTCGCGCCGGCGATCATCCGCTCCGCGTGGCCGCGGGCTACGATCCGCAGCGCCTCGCCAATAGCCATCAGGCCGCTGGCCTCACGCATCGTCAGCGAGTTGTTCGGCCCACGCAGGTCGTTGTAGATGGCGATGTGGCTGGCCGGCATGTTGGGCAGGTACCTCAGCATCCACAGCGGCTGCATATCGCCCAGGCCTTGGCCGCCCCATTTCGTGTAGTCGAACCGCTGGCCGTCGGAGCAGCCGATCATCGCGTCCTGGTAGTCGGCCGGCATGGTCAGCATGTAGTCGCTGCCCAGCACCACGCCGGAGGTTTCTGGGTCGCAGGGCGCCTCGCCGTGGCCGGCGTCGGCCAGGGCGAGCTGCGCCGCGGCGACGGCCATCTGCGTCTCGCGGCACATCAGCTTCAGGCCCTTGCGGATCGCCTTCTTGCGGTCTTTGGGCAGGTCGCCGAAGTCGTCGATCGCGCCGGTGAAGCCGGTGGCGAGCCCGGCGATGCCCATCGGCAGGTCCGCGCGGGCCAGCGGCTCGTACCGGTCCACGCCGCTGCGGCCTTCGGCCAGCGCTGCCCAGAGCTGCTCGGGGGAGTTGCCGAGCGGCGAAACGAGCCCGACGCCGGTAATCACGACGCGTCGCGGGGATGTGTCAGATGCGGTCGTCATAGCTGGCGCAGCTTACCAGAGCGGGCGACAAGCGCGTAAGGCGTGACGCGTGGTCGCGATGGGCGGCGCCGCTCGTTTCCTGTCGCCCACGCGTTGCTTGTCGCCGGCGGCCGGGCGACGCCCCGTTAGTAGCGCCTCGTGTAGGCGCCCGGCGTCAGGGCGGTCGACGCGGGGGCCACGCCCGGCGTCGCGCTGGGGATGGCCGTGCCGCGGACCTCGACCATCAGCAGCCCGTCGGCCCGCGGGGCGCCGTTCATGCCGGGGATGATCTTGGCAAGCGTGTTGGTGGCCGCCTGGGTCGGCGGCGGCACGACGCCCATCGACAGCAGCAGCACGTGGTCCGCCGGCCAGCGGAAGCGCTCGTGCACGTTGGCCATGGTCATCTGCGGCACCTCGACCTCCATCCGCTGGTTGCCGGCAACGGTGGTGGGGATGTCTAGCTTCACCTTGGCCATCTTCTCGACCTGGTGGATGCGGATCTTGATCACCGCGTCGGCGGACTTCATGTCCAGCGACAGCAGCGGGCTGAACTCCATGGTGGCGCCCTCCTCCAGTTGCCCGGCCTCGGGCTGGAAGCCGGGCCACGCGTTGGCCGTGCGGACGACGCCCTTGATGTAGCTCCGCGGCCGCATGGTCGACAGCATGGCCGACTGCCCGTTGAGCACCAGCTGCCCGCTGGCCGTGTGCTCGCGCCAATCGCTGCGGGCGGCGAGCATCGACAGCAGGATGGCGGCGTTCTCCTTCGGCATGATCCAGCCCTGCATGCCCGGCGACTGGACCGGGATGGGCGTCATCAGCGTGAGCGCTTTGGCCCGCCAGTTGGGGTTGCGGACCGTCGCGATCCGCAAGGAGAACGCCTGCGTGGCGGCCTGGTTGTTCACAAACCGGTCGAGGATGCCGGCCACCACGGCCTGCATCTCCTCGGTGTGGTAGACGCGCAGGGTCTCGCGGCTGGCGCTGAGCAGGCCCAGCGGCGTCGAGTGCCACGCCTCGTAGCCGGTCTCGCGCAGCACCCAATCGACGACGGTCTGCTCCGGGTGCTCGCTGGCGTTGTTGCGGAGCGTGTAGGGGCGGATGTCGTACTCGCGCCACACCTGCCCGTGGTCGTTGGGCAGCGACCCGGCGCCCTTGGTCACCTTGACGCGGCTGGGCGTCGTGTCGG
>JBCCQL010000287.1:0-4800 GCA_039024355.1 Planctomycetota bacterium | reverse complement strand
GGCAGGTTCGCCGGCCGGACAATGTTGGCCTCCGCCTCGAGCGTCTTGCCGATCTGCTTGCGGCGGTAGACGTGGTCGCCCAGCGTGATGGCGTCCACGCCGGCGGCCACCAGGTCGTTGTACAACGCCGGCGTCAGCCCCGACCCGCCGGCGGCGTTCTCGGCGTTGGCGATCACCAGGTCGAGCGACTCGGCCCGCTTTAGCCCTCGCACCGCCCGCACGACGATGTCCCGCCCCGGGCCGCCAACGATGTCGCCGATGAAGAGGAGTTTCATGGAGATGCGGAGTCCGACGAGGAATCGCCCTCTCTCAGGGAAGGGTTAGGGGAGGGTGAGGCGGTCACTACAGGTAAGTCTTCCCGTGCGGAGCGGTTCACCCTCCCTCAATCCCTCCCGGAGGGAGGGAGGTTTACGTCGCCTAGCGGCGCTAGTTACTTGGCGGTTTCGCTCACCCGTGTCTCGCGGATCATCGTGACCTTGATCTCGCCCGGGTAAGTCAGCTGCTGCTCGTAGGCTTGGGCGATGTCGCGACACACCTTGGCGGCGGACTCGTCGGTGGTCTGCTTGGTGTTGGCGATCACGCGGACCTCGCGGCCCGCCTGGATGGCGAACGCCTGCCGCACGCCGTCGAAGCCCGTGGCGATCGCCTCAAGCTCCTGCATCCGCTTGATGTAGCGGTCGAGCGTCTCCCGCCGGGCGCCGGGCCTGGAGGCGCTGCACGCGTCGGCGGCGGCGCAGATCACCGTGTACGGCTTGTCGGGGCGGATGTCGTCGTGGTGGCCCAGGGCGGCGTGCACCACGGTCGCGTTCTCGCCATACCGCTTCAGCAGGTCGGCGCCGATCTTCGGGTGGCCGCCCTCGGCGTCGTGGTCGGCGGCCTTGCCGATGTCGTGCAGCAGCCCCGCGCGGCGGGCGAGGTCGCCGTCCATGCCCAGCTCCTCGGCGATCATCCCGCAGACGGACGCCACCTCAATCGAGTGCCGCAGCACGTTTTGGCTGTAGCTGGTCCGGTAGCGTAGCCGCCCCAGCAGCTCGATCACCTTGACGTGCAGGCCGTGCACGCCGATCTCGTGGGTCGCCTCCTCGCCGTGCTTCTGGATCTCCGCGTCGACCTCCTTCTCGGTCTCGCCCACCAGCTCCTCGATGCGGCTGGGGTGGATGCGGCCGTCGGTGATCAGCTTCGCCAGGGCCAGCCGGGCGACCTCCCGCCGCACGGGGTCGAACGAGCTGACGATCACCACGCCCGGCGTGTCGTCGATGATCACGTCGACACCGGTCGCCTTCTCGAAGGCGCGGATGTTGCGGCCCTCGCGGCCGATGATCCGGCCCTTCATGTCGTCGTTGGGGATGTCGACCGTGCTGGTGGTCGACTCGGCGGTGTGGGCCGACGCGTAACGCTGGATCGACATGATCAGCAGCTGCTTTGCCCGCGCGTCGACGGTCTCGGCGATGTGCTTCTCCCGCTTGGCGATGAGCTTGCCCTGCTCGTCGGCCAGCTCCTTGCCGACGCGGTCCAGCACCTCCGCCCTGGCCTCGTCGGGGTCTAGCCCGCTGAGGCGGTGCAGCGTCTGGCGTTCGACGTCCAGCAGGTCGTCCAGCTCTTTTTGGCGGCGGTTTGCGTCCTCGATCTTCTCAGAAAGCCGCCGCTGGTTGCTCTCAACCATCTTCTCCTGCTTGCCGAGCTGGTCGGCCCGCTGCTGGGCCTGGTCCTCCATCTTGTCAAGCTGCCGCTCACGCTCGTGGATCTTCTGCCGCAGGCTGCTCGCTAGCTCCTCGGACTTCGCCTTCTCTTTGAGCGCGATCTCTTTGGCCTCGATCTCGGCCTCCTTGCGGCGGGCGGAGGCATCGTCTTCGGCCTTCTGGCGGATCTGCTCGGCTTCTTTTTCGGCGTCTCTCTTGCGCAGGCGCCCAATGAGCTGAATGAAAAACACCGTGATCGCCGCGGTGATCAACGCCGACACCACCGCGGCGATGAGTGTGTTGATTTCCATGGGGGCTGGCTCGCTCCAAGAATCGCGGCTTACGCCGCGTTGAATGGGATTGTCCGCGCACGCGGTTTCTCAGCAGAGCGAGGCCAGCGGCCGTGGAAGCGCAGCACCTCCGCCGCCGGCAATGCAAGAAAGAAGGGGTGGCAGCCCCGCCGGGCGTAGCGAGCGATTCGTCGAACGCACGCAGCAGGCCGACGGAAGGCCAGAGGCGGGAAGCCTCAACCGCTGAAACGACAACCCACGGGCCGCGGGCCAATGCCACACACCTGCGGGCGCGTGATGCACACTTCTCCGGCCGGCTACGCAACCAGCCGCGTAGCGTCGATCACCCGTTGGTCACGGCCGTAGCAAGGCGCCAACAACCGGTTTGGCCCCAACGGGCCACGCCCAGCAGCAAGACCTCACCACGAGAGACGACCGGCGATCTGCCTGTCTTCTGCACCAGCGGTCGACGATCCCGTGTGGCTCCAGATCCAGCGTTTCGGCATTTCTAGTGCGGCGGCGACCAAGCAATGAACGAACGGCCTACCGTCCTTCTTGCCCATCGAGCCGCGTCATCCGGTTTTACCCAGTGCTGCGCCTACCGAGTGGTGGTGACAAACGCACTTACACAGCCGAGAAAGCCACTCCAAGAAAGCCCCTTGTCGTGTTTCAACGCGGCAACCTTGTGTTACCCTTTTTCTTGCAAACTTCGCACTCGGAACGCGGGGCTTCGTCGAGAATCGTCCAGCGGGGCAGAGATGAAGCTGGCCCGGAGAGCGGGCCGTATGTAACCGCGAAAAATAGCTCTGCAGGCGACGCTGGACGCGTATCGCCGCGCCCTGGTTCCGACCGGACGATACAGAAACGGGGAGCGATCTGCAACACACGCCCGAGGGCTGTCGGCTGGGTCTCCGCGTCACACCGAAGAACAGAGTGATCGCTGTGCCAGAGACCGCAAAGCCGCCGAGGGGTGATGCGGCGGACCCGCCCGATGCGCTGGTGCGGGCGGTTTGCGACAGCTGGCCGGCTAGCATTTGGCGTGACTTGCACGTGTTGGTCGCGGTTTCTGGCGGGGCCGACAGCGTCGCGCTGCTGCTGGCCTTGGCGGCGATCAAGCGGCGAGCCGGTGGGCAGGGCCGGCTCTTCGCCGCTCACTTTAACCACGCGGCCCGGGGCGACGCCTCGGACGCCGACGAGCGGTGGGTCCGCCGGCTCTGCACCGAGCTTGGCCTGCCGTGTGAAACCGGCCGGGCCGCCATCGAACCGTCCGCCGGCGAACGCGTCAGCGAAGAGGCGGGCCGCACCGCCCGGTATGCGTTCCTTCGCGGCACCGCCCAGCGTCTCGGCGCCAGGCACGTGGCTACCGCGCACACACGCGACGACCAAGTAGAGACGATCCTGTTCCGGCTCTTCCGGGGCACCGGCCTCAGCGGCTTCACCGGCATCCCGGCGACACGCGAGCTGTCGCCGACCGTGACGCTCGTCAGGCCGATGCTGAGCGTGCGGCGGCGGGAAGTCGAAGCGTTCTTGGCCGACCGCGGCCAGCAGCACCGGACCGACAGCACCAACGCCGACGCCCGCTACACCCGCAACTGGCTGCGGCGGCAGGTGCTGCCGATGCTCCGTGAGCGTTTTGGCGAGGCTGCCGAGGACGCGGTGCTGGGCTTCGCGGGCCAGGTGGCCGACGCGCAGCAATTCATCGCAGAGCAGAGCGTGCAGCCGCTGCTCCGCAAGGTTAAGCCGGTTTTCCAGGGCACGCGTGGGGGCGACTCCGCCGATGGGGGCGCGGAGCAGGTTCGCCTCGATCCCCGGCGGCTCGCCTCAGCCGCGCCCGTTGTGGTGCGAGAGTTGTGCAAGCACGTTTGGCGGTCCGCGGGCTGGCCGGAGCAAGCTATGGGGGCAGACGACTGGCGCCGGCTTGCCGAGTACGCGGCGGGAGAAGCCAGCGAGCCCGCCATGATGCTGCCCGGCGGCGTGCGTGCGACGCGGCAGAGCGGTGCCGTCGTGTTGAGCCGCGGCTGCTAGCACCGCGGGCCGCCGAGCGGCGTCGGTTCGACCCGTGTTGGGCCGCCCCGCGTCTATTGACGCTGCCGCGGCCCCGCTTCTACCCTCTGCCGCCCGACTAGGTGCGCAGAGAGTGCGCGCGCCTGCGGGCGCCGCCCGACCCCTGCACGTGTGCCGCGTTGCGACGCCTGATCAACGGTTGCTGGTCCGTCTTCAAGTGGGGCTTTGTCCTGCTGTTGGCGGCTGCGCTCGCCGGCGGCGGCTACCTGTATTTCCGGCTGGACGAAGAGATCCGCCGCTACGCCGAGGGCGCCCTCGCCCAGCACTACACGGGGCTGGATGTCCGGGTGGGCGGGGCGAGATTTGTCCCGGGCCAGGGCGTCGTGGTGTACGACATCTCCTTGGCGGAGCCTGAGCAGCCGTCGCTGGTGGTTACCCCTTCGCCCACCGCGGGGCAGACGCTACTGAGCATCGCCGAGCTGAGCCTCGAAGGCCGCTTCGACGTGCAGCAGTTGCTCGAAGGCAAGCCACGCATCGATCGGGTCGTCCTCCGCCGGCCGGTGCTTACCGCCCACCGGCGAGCAGACGGGGCGTGGACCACGCAGGCGTTGGCCGCGCTGCCCGATTTCGGCGGCAGCGGCGCCCCCCGTGCAGCGGTGAAGGTGGTCGGCGCGACGGTCGTTGTCGCCGACGCGTCGAAGCCGATGGCGCCGATCGTCACGCTACGCAATCTGAACGCATGGACCGAGCCCCAGCGGCAGGGCGATCCGGCCGGTGTGGTGCGGCTCCGGGCCACGGCAGAGGAGACGCTCGCCAAGCGGATCGGC
>JBCCQL010000286.1:0-4812 GCA_039024355.1 Planctomycetota bacterium | reverse complement strand
GCGACCTGCTGGCCGCGGCGCCAGAATCGACGCGTCGCAGGCTCGCCGGGCTCCAGGCCGCCGCGTCGGCCGCGGGGCGTGTCACGCTCAAGCGGGCAGATCGTGCCGCGCCGTGGGCGTGGGGCGGTGTGGTGTCGGTCAGCGACGGCGCCATCCGTCACCCCAGGCTGCCAAGGCCCCTCACGGAGCTGCGTGCAACCGCGTCGTTCAACGCCGCGGGCGTTGCCGTCCGGAGCCTCTCCGCGAAGCTCGGCGCCGCCGAAATCACCGGGGCCCTCAACCACACCGGCTGGCGTGCGGGCGGGCCGATCGCCCTGCAGGGCCGGGTCCGTGGGCTCACGCTCGACCAGCCGCTGCGCGCCGCCCTGCCCCAGCGGCTGCAAACCCTGTGGCGCCGGTTCAAGCCGGCGGGCGTCGTCGACGTGGCCTTGCAATCGAGGTACGGCGATCACCGGTGGCGGCACGACGCCACGATCGATTGCCGCACGCTGTCGGTCGAAGACAGCGAGCGGTTCCCGTACCGGCTGACCAACGCCCAGGGCACAGCACGCCTGGCCGACGCGGGCGAGCCCGGTCAGGGGCGGTGCGCCCTGCAGCTGCGTGGGCTTGCCGAGGGCCGGCCGGTGGTCATCGCCGCCGAGTTCCGCGGCCTGCCCTGCCCCGGCGACCCGCCGCGGCCGCCACCGCCCGGGCCGAGGCCCATCTGCCCGGTAGGCTGGGTCGAGATCAACGCGCCGCAGCTGCGCGCGAGCGAGGCGCTGCTGGCGGCGATACGGCCGCACCGGCAGGCGGCGGCGATCGCCCGGGCGCTCGCGCCCACGGGTGATTTCGGCGCCCGCTGGCGGCTGGACCGTCCCACCGCCGACCAACTCCAGCCGGCCATGGAGATCGACCTGCGTGCGCTGGGCTGCAGCATCCGGTACGACAAATTCCCGTACCCCATTCACGGCATCTACGGCGACCTGAGGCTGCGGAATGGCGTCTGGTCGTTCGATCGCCTGGAGAGCCGCTCGGCGACCGGGCCGCAGGTCATCGTCGCCAGCGGGGGCTTGGCGCCCGAGGACGGCCGGCAGACGTTCCGCATGAGGCTCACCGCCACCGCCGCCCGGCTCGACGAGCCGCTTCGCCGCGCGCTGCCGGAACGGGAGCAAGCGGTGTGGTCACGCCTGCGGCCAGCCGGGCGTGTGAGCCTGACGACGGACGTCTTGTACCGCGTGGGGGACGCGGCGCCACAGATCGCCATCGTGGCGGAGCCCTTCGAGCGGAGCGTTTCGCTGGAGCCGGACTTTTTCCCGTACCGGCTCAGCCGGCTGGGCGGGCGGTTTGTGATGCGTGACGGGCGGATGAGCTTTACCGGCGGGCTTGCCGAGCACGGGCGGAGCCGCTTCGCCGCCGCTGGCAGCTGGACGCCGCTCGACGCGGGGGGCTGGCGGTTTGAGCTCACCGGGCTCAGCGCCGACTACCTAGACGCCGACCACGACCTGCGCCTGGCGGCCCCCATCGCCCTGCGTCGCGTGATCGACGAGGTCCAGCCCGAGGGCGGCTTCGGCCTGCACGACGGGCGCCTCGCCTTTACTTACGACCCACGCCGGCCTGACGACCTACGCACCGATTGGGACGTCGAGCTGGACTGCCACCAGGCGGACGTCACGTTCGGCTCGCGCGTCGAGGGCGTCAGCGGCGCCGTGCGCCTGACGGGCGTCAGCACCGGCGGCGACTGCCGGGCGTACGGCCAGTTGCAGCTCGACACCATGTTCTGGAACGGCCTGCAGCTGACCAACGTGCGGGGCCCGCTGTGGGCTGGCGCCGGCGAGTGCCTGCTGGGCGAGGGCGTCGCCGCCAAGCTGCCCGGCGCCAAGAGCGAGCGGATCACCGCCCAGGTGTACGGCGGCACCGCGGCCATCAACACCCGGGCCGTGTACAGCGAGGGGACGCGGTACAGCATGGCCATCGACCTGGCCGGGATCGACCTGGGGCGTTTCTCGACGGACTACCTCAACACCGAGGCCCCGCTGACGGGCGTGGCCGGCGGGCGGATGCTGCTGAGCGGCAAGGGGAGCTCGGTCTTTGGGATCGAGGGCTCCGGAACCATGCAGGTGCGCGACGCGGACCTCTACCAGCTGCCGGTGATGGTCGCCCTGCTCAAGGTGCTCAGCAACCGCACGCCCGACACGCGGGCCTTCGACGGCGTGAACGCGGAGTTCACGGTGCAGGGCAAGCACCTTCAGTTCAGCCGGCTCGACCTGGTGGGCGACGCCGTGAGCCTGAACGGGCGGGGCGAAGCCTCGCTCGACAAGAACGTGAACCTCACGTTCCACACGATCGTCGGCCGGACGAGCGACCGGTTCTCGATGCTGCGCTCGCTTGTGGGCCAGGCCAGCGAGCAGATCCTGCGTGTCCGCGTGCTGGGCACGATCGACAACCCCGACATCCGCCGCGACGCGTTGCCTGTCGTTGGCAGCGTGCTGGAGCAGCTCCGCGCAGACCTGCAGCCCAGGCCACTCAGCCAGCCCAGCAACACCCCCCAAGCGGCGGCGCTGCGGCGGCAGTCCCGCACGCAGTAGCTAGCGACCCACGGACGCACCCTTTACACAGCCACACCCTTTACACAACCCCGTCAGAGGGCACGCCATGAGCATGGGACCGGTGGGCGGCGTCGTGGGCAGCGCCGCAGGGGCGCCGCTCGCGCAGACCAAGGGCGCCGAGTCGGAGCGTTCGCAGCGCGACGCGTCCGCGCGTGCCACGGCCCGCGACGCCGACAGGAAAGCGGAGCAGTCTTCGGGCGTAGGCCAAACGCAGGAGGATCAGGGCGCCGGAGACCGCGACGCCGACGGCCGGCGGATCTGGGAAGCCCCGCCCGAGGACACCGCCGAGCCCGGCGACGGTGATGGCGGCGCCCCGGCCGCCGCGCCGCGGCCCCGCGACGCCTCGGGCGAATCGGGCGGCAAGCTCGACCTGCTCGGCTAAACACCCCCGCCCCCAGCAGTGGCGGCCTCGAAACCGGCCACCCCCACGGCACATCACCGGTTAGCCCCGATGCAGTTCAACAGCCCGCTGATTACCGGCGCCGTAAGCCTGCCGCTCGCGCTAGGCGTGCGTGCCTGGATGACCACGCTGAACTACCGCGTGCTGTACCGCGACCCGTCGGTCGACGTCGCCCTGCACGCGGGCGTGCCGCGGATCTACCTTTTCTGGCACGACAGCATCCTGCTGCCGCTGCACCTGCGCGGCAACTGCAACGTGGCGATGCTGCTCAGCCAGCACCGCGACGCCGACTTCTTGGCGAAGATCGCGGGCCGGTTTGGTTTTGAGTGCGTGCGTGGCTCGACAAACCGGGGCGGCGTGCGTGCCCTGAGAGAGATGGCGCGCCGGGGGCGTTCCACCCACCTCGCGATCACGCCCGACGGGCCGCGGGGCCCCAGGCGTGTCTGCGCGGCCGGCCCCATCTTCTTGGCCTCCCGCCTGCAGATGCCGATCGTGGCGATGGGCTTTGGCTACCAGCGGCCGTGGCGGCTCCGCAGCTGGGACCGCTTTGCTGTTCCCCGCCCGTTCTCCCGCGCCCGGGCGGTGCTCAGCCGGCCGATACTCGTGCCACCCGCCCTCGGCCGCGACGGCATTGAAGATTACCGCGTCCGCGTCGAGCAGTCGTTGACCGAGCTCGCCGACGAGGCGCAGGCCTGGGCCGACTCCGGCGAGCGCCGCGACGGCGCGCAGCCGATCTCTCGGACCAAGGCCGCCCCGCCGATGCTGCCGCAAAAGTTCTCAGCGGCGGCGTAGCCGGGCCGCCGCGGCCGCTTCTGATCGTGGCTTCCCACGGCGTTGGCTTTCGCGACAATGTGGCCGTGCCGACGCCCGCCTACGCCAACGCCACACCGCCCGACGCCGAAAGCCAAGCGCTATCGGTTGCGCAGCTCACGGCCCGCATCAAGGGCCTGCTCGAAGAGTCGATCCCCGACGTGTGGGTGGCCGGCGAGGTGTCGAACTTCTCGCGGCCGGCGTCCGGGCACTGCTACTTCACGCTGAAGGACGAGCACGCACAGATCCGGGCGGTAGTGTGGCGCGGCGCCGCCACGCGGATGAAGTTCGACCTAACCGACGGGCTCGAGCTGCTGTGCCACGGCCGCATCGATGTGTACGCGCCCCGCGGCAGCTACCAGCTGGTGATTGACCAGGCGCAGCCCAAGGGCGTCGGGGCGCTCGAGCTCGCCCTCCGGCAGCTACGCGAGAAGCTCGCCGCGGAGGGGCTCTTCGACGCCGGCCGCAAGCGGCCGCTGCCCGCCTTCCCGCGGCGGATCGGCTTTGTGACCAGCCCCACCGGCGCGGCGATCCGCGACTTCTTGCAGGTCGCCCGGCGCCGCTGGCGGGGCGTCCAGGTGCTGGTCATCCCGACGCGGGTGCAGGGCGACGGGGCGGCCGAGGAGATCGCCGCTGGCATCAGGCTGGCCGACCAGCTCCGGCCGCGGCTCGACGCGCTGGTGGTAGGCCGCGGCGGCGGCAGCGTCGAAGACCTGTGGGCGTTCAACGAAGAGCCGGTCGTGCGGGCGTTGGCCGCGTCGGCGACGCCCACGGTGTCTGCCGTTGGGCACGAGATCGACGTCACGCTCTCGGACCTCGCCGCCGACGTGCGGGCGTTGACGCCCAGCGAAGCGGCCGAGCTGGTCGCCCCGTCCGCCGAAGAGACGATCGAACGCCTTGCTGCGCTCAGTGGGCGGATGCGTGCGTCGGTCGCTCGGCGGGTGCAACAGGCCCGCCAGCGGGTCGACAGCTTGGCGACACGGCGGCCGCTGTCTCGACCTTACGCCGTGATCGACG
>JBCCQL010000285.1:0-4841 GCA_039024355.1 Planctomycetota bacterium | reverse complement strand
TGGGCGGCCGCTGCCTTCCACCTTCCACCTGCCACCTGCCACCTGCTACCTCCCGCTCTCACTCGCCGCGCAGGGCCGGCACAATCGGCGAGCGCAAGGCGGAGCGCGTCGCCGCCGCTCCTACGGCGACGCCGACGGCCAGGATCATCGCCAGCAGCAGCAGCGTGGTTGCCCACGGCGTGGTGGCGGCCGACGCAGAGCCCCCCAGGCGGAGCGGCGCCAGCACCAACGCGGCGGCCACGCCGCCGATGCCCAGCCCGGTGGCCAACAGCAGCAGGTTCTCGCGTAGCACCAGGCCCCGCAGCCGCCCGGGCGTGAAGCCGCTGGCCTGCAGCAGGGCCAGCTCGCCACGCCGCTGGGCAACGTTGCGGAGCTGCACCACCGCAACGCCCACGACGCCCAGCAACAGCCCGAGCAGGCCGATCGCCTGGAAGGTCGACAGGTAGGTGTTCTGCACCGCTAGGAACCCGGCGAGCCGGCGGTCGGCGCGCTGCAGGTCCATGCCGTAGTCGCTCAGCCGGCTTTCGAGCATGGTTTCAAGTTCCGCGGCAAGCTCTGAGGTGGGCTCCGTCGCGTTGCCGTCGTCTGTGCCGCCAACTTCTGCACCATCACGGGCGGTCGCCGACGCGTCGCTGCTGGGCTCGATCAAGAAGAACCGGCTGCCGCTGCTGCTCGGGTACTTCCGCAAGAAGTTCTGCTCGCTCATCAGCACGTCGCCCTGCAGCAGGCTGTTCTTCAGCAGCGCGACAACAACGGCTTTGAACTTTTTGCCCGCGTCGTCCCGCAGCTCCAACCGGCTGCCGACGCCGGTGAGCTTCAGGCTGTAGGTGGCGGTGTTGTAGTCGAGGATGACCGGCACGGGGTTGTCACCCAGATTGAGGCTGAAGGCTTTGCCGTTCGCCAGGATATCCGCCTTGGGTTCCGGTGGCGCCGTCTTGCCGGGCGCCGCGAGGCGTCGCCACGGATTGGCGGGTTCGCCCGTGGTAAAAGCGAAGCCCCCACGCTCGATGAACGCATCGCTGACGCCCAGCACGCGTGGCTGGCGTGTCTGGTACAGGTTGAGGCAGCTGGCGTCCTCGCCGTCGTGCACGCGGAAGGACCGCACCACGAAGCGGTTGAGCAGCCGCTCGTCCCGGCGGCTGAGGCCGAGCTCGATCCGCCCGCGGTCGGTGTTCAGGTCTTGTAGCAGCGGCTGAGCGGTCTGGCCGACCAGCACAAAGCCGCCGGCGCCCTCGGACGTGGGGGCAAGGCGGAAAGCGCCGATGGCCAGCAGCAGGAAGCTAGCCGCCGCCACCAGGGCGATGGTCGTCACCGAGCGGCCCGCGCTCCGCGACAGATTGCGCCACGCCAACCAGGCGAGCCGCAGCACCGCCGGCGCCGCGGCACGCTCGCCCCGCCGGCGTAGCCAGCCGTGGACCAGCAGCACCAGCAGGGCGAGCGTCGCCGCCCCGCTGCCAAAGAAGGCGCCGGCTTGTGCTTCGCCACCGAGCTGCGTGGCCAGCGCGGCGAGGCCCGCGGCGGCCGTGCCCAGCAGCATCAGCCCAATACTCCGCCACCGTCCGCGGTTGTCGGTCCCCGCCGGTCCGGTCTCTGGCGTGACGCGGCCCGCCAAGAGCGCCTGCGGCGGCTGCTGGAGCGTCCGCCGGGTGACGGTGCGGATCGCCAGCCACGCGACCAGCAGCCCTACCGCCAGGCCGCCCACGATGGCGCGGGCGGTGACGTGCAGCGATAGGAACGGCGTAACAATCGCCTCGACCCACGCGGTGGTGAGGCCCCAGATCATCAGCCACGCGTAGCCGATGCCGGCGGGCGCCCCGATCGCGGCGCCGAGGCAGGCCGTGATCATGCCCTCGCGGACCAGGGCCCGGCGCGTCGTACGCTCGCCCCAGCCGACGGCCGACAGCAGGCCAAGTTCCCGCCCGCGGGCCTCGACGCCAAGCCCGAACAGCAGGGCGATGAGCATCACCGCCGAGGCGATCAGGAACATGCTGAAGCCGAGGAAGAGCACCTCGAACGGCGTGGCCCCCGCCGAGGCGTCTAGCCCTTGCGCCTTGACCGGCAGCAGGGCAAAGCCCATCGCCGCCGGGTCGATCGCCCCACGCAGCGCGACGCAAGCCTGCTCCGCCTGGCCGGCGGGGACCCTCATGCGCATCAGGCTGGTCTTGCCCCACCGGCTAGCCCACAGCCACTCGGCGAGCTCCAGCGGCACGAACGCCTTGGGCGCCGTGCGGTGCCGGTCCCAGTAGTCTTCGTCCGCCCGGCTGATGGGCTCCACCAGCTCGAAGGGCAGGTCCCAGTCGCTGATCGCGTCGGCGTCGGTCACGCCATCCAGCGTGGGCGTCAGCCGCGGGTCGTCGGCGGGCGGCCGGGAGTCGGCGTCGCTCGTCAGCGGGACGATGGCTACCAGCTTGAGCGTCAGCGGCGGCGCCTCGACCAGCTCGCCGTGCGTGCTCTCGGGCTCGTAGTAGGTGACGGTGATGGCGTCGCCGACCCGGGCGCCAAGCCGCTCGGCCGCCCAGTCGTTCAGCACGATCTGCTCGCCGGTGAAGGCGTCGGGGCGGAAGCCGCCGCCGGGCGCCGCGGCGCCGCTCAGCACGCGGGCGACCGCCGGGTGCGTGGGGTCAAGGCCCGTGACGGTCGAGTACGGGATGCTCCGCTCGCCTAGTGAGAGCGTGTTCGCCAGATACGTTGTGACGCGTGCCGGGTTGCGATCCGCCAGCGCGTCGACCACGGCCGGCGGCAGGACGAGCTGGTCGGACTCGATCTGGACGGTCTGCGTCGCGTCGCCACCGCTTGGGCCGCCGCCGCTTTGGCCCTCATCAGTCAGGCCGCGTGGCAGCGGCTCGCAGGTGATGCCGTAGTCTTCGAGCGTTGGGCGCAACTGGTCGGCCAACCACGCGGCGTCCGTTTTGGTGGCGGCCCGGTCGGCACGCGTGGTATCGATCAGCAGGGCGTTGGCCTTGCCCGGCTGGTCGAGCAGCGACTGCACCGCCGCCAGCGAAAGGAACGCGTTGCGTGGCTCCGCCTGCGACGGGGCGAGGGCAAACCGCGCCAGCCCTCGAACCGGCAGCACGGCGGCGACCGTCAGCCGCTTGCCGCGGGTGGTGTCGATCTTCTCGCCCAGCGGGCTGTCGGCCGGCAGGGCAGAAACGCTGGGCAGCCGCAGCACCAGCTCGTCGCCCGCGTCGACGCCCAGCTCCTCGGCGAGCGGCTCGGTGATCGCGACCTGATCCTCAGCCAGCCCGGCCGCCCAGGGCGCCTCGCCGTGCCGGCCGAAGTCTTTGCTGACGCCGACGACCGACACGCCTCCGGCGTAACGCCGCGTGTCCAGCCCGCCGGCGCCGCTCAGCGAGCCCCGCAGCAAAAACGCCGGGTCGGCGAAGACGAACGGCCGGGGCGCCTCGCCCGACGCCGTGAACCGGGCGGTGAGCTCTTGGGCCAGCCCGGCCCGGAAGGGCGTCTGCGTGACCACGGCTTGGTCGATCGTGCCGAGACGCTCGAGCGTCAGACCACGCAGGCTGCCACGGACGGAGTCGCCCACCAGCAGCGCCCCGGTGACGACCGCCGTGGCCACGGCGACACCCAGCGCTACGGGCACGTGCTGCCGGCGGTAGTGCCGCAGGCTGGCCAAGATGTACCGCGCGAGGTCCATGTCAAGAGTGTGGCGCCGCCGCCAGAAGAAACCAACCGCCCCAGGGCGAACCACGCCGGCGCCGCGCCAGGACTTTTCACGCCCCTGCCTTGCGGGAGCAACGACGCAAAGAAAAAGCCCCCCGGCGATTGGCTCGCCGAGGGGCGTCGGTAGCGAACACTGCCGCTGGCCGCGTGCGTCGGACCGGGCTCAGGCCGATTTGTCGCAGCACGCGTTGACGGTGCAGCAATCGCCGTCGTCGCAGCACGTGTTGGACTCGCAGCAATCAGCCCCGTCAACGGCCTTGTCCGCGGCGTCGGCCGCTGTGCCGCACGCGCCGGAGCACTCGCACGCGTCGCAGTCGCAGGTGGTGCACGAGCAGTTGGCGCAGCTCTGGCCGTCGCAGTCGCAGGTCTCGCAGCCGCAATCAAGGCCGCAGCAGCAGATGACCGGTTGGGCGCCGGCGTTCACCTGCCCGATCTGCACAAGCTGAAACACAATCGCCACGGCGGCCAGCAAGCCGACCGCAACCAGGCTCTTCCGTAGGGTAGGCATTTTTCTCTCCTGAACGAATCCGAATGAACTGTGTAGAACCGGCAGCGTGCGTCCCCCGGCCGCCGGCAAAGCGCCATGCGGGCGGGCGACGCGGGCCGGGCTACAACGTCCACACGCAGAGGAGAGCTTGCTGCGGAGCGGCCACACCGGGCGGCGCCGCGGCCTCGCAGCGGCGGCCCGGCCGTCGGCGGTAATCGTCACCGGCTAGCGATGCCGGGGGCGGCAGCAGGGCGGAGTTCGACTCGGCGACTAGCCGCACTGACGGCGGCGTGGGGCTCGGGCCGAGCGGAGGCGTCGGCCGCGCGCAGCAGCACTGCCCCAACGCACAGGCGAGGCGCCGTGTGCTGGGGGCGTTCGCCAGATGATTTGGTCGGTCCACGCCGGCTGCGGAGCGTTCGGTGCCAGAATGATCCGCAAGGGGTGATTGGCCCGCACTCAAGCCGCAGCAGCCCGTCGAAAGGTAATTCGTCGAGGGGCAGTTCGTCGAAGAGTGACTCGTCGAGCAGCAACCCGACGAGCAGCAACCCGACGAGCAGCAACTCGGGCCGGTGCTGCAGCAGCAGGTGGTGCGAGCCGGCTTTGTGGCCGCATCGCCCGCGCACGCCGAGCACGCGGGGCCACCGGCCCCGCTCGGCTGCCCGGCGGACGCATGCGC
>JBCCQL010000284.1:0-4850 GCA_039024355.1 Planctomycetota bacterium | reverse complement strand
GCCCAACCCGCCCGGACAACGCGGCGCCGCCACGGCGGCGCCGCGGGTGGGTGTGCGCCGTGTGCTCGCCGGGCTGGTGCTGGCTGGGTTGGCGATCGCCGCCCACCAGGCCGCGGCCGACGACGACCTGGCGCCGCTCAAGTGCGACCCCGCGCGGGTGCAGGGCAGCGCGTCGTGTGCGCGGTGCCACCAGCAAGAGGTGGAGCGTTGGCAGTCAACGCCCCACTTTGAGACCTTCGACACGCTGCACCGCAAGCCGGAGGCCAAGGCCATCGCCGACCGGCTGGGGCTGCGGTCGGTCAAGCGGAACGAGACCTGCACGTCGTGCCACTACACGCGGCAGGAGGTGCGCGGCCGCGACCGGGTTGTGGAAGGCGTCTCATGCGAGTCGTGCCACGGCGCCGCCCAGGGCTGGCTTGAGTTGCACGCCGACTACGGGCCGGGCGCCACACGCCTGACCGAGTCGCCCCAGCACAAGCGCGCCCGCCGCGAGGCGAGCATCGCCGCCGGCATGAACAACCCGTCGAACGTGTACCTGATCGCCCGGCAGTGCCTGGCTTGCCACACGTCGCCCAACGAGCGGCTGGTAAACGTCGGCGGGCACAACGCCGGCAGCCAGGGCTTTGAGCTGGTGAGCTGGTCGCAGGGCAAGGTGCGGCACAACTTCCAGCGCGGCGGCGGGCAGAACGTGCCCAGCAGCCTGCCACGCGTGCGGGTGATGTACGTCGTGGGCGCCATGGCCGACCTGGAGGCCAGCCTCCGCGCGGTAGCGAAGGCGACCTCGGCCGGCGGCTTCGGCCGCGCTTCGGCGGCCAGGGCCGTGCGGGTGAAGCGGCGCCTGTGGGCCGCCCAGCGGGCGCTGGACCACCCGCTGCTGGGCCGGGCCCTGGACGCGGTGTCGGCGGTCGAGCTCCGCCTGGGCAACAGCGAGGCGATCACCGCCGCGGCCGACGCCGTGGGCGCCGCGGCCTACCGGTTTGCGGACGAGGAGGACGGCGCGGCGCTGTCGGCCATCGACCCGCAGCTGCCGCCGCCCAGCGACTACAAGTTTTGACGCCCGGTGACGTGTTACGCGTTGGTTTTGAACGCCGAAGCCGACGCCGGTCCCGCCGGCCGTTCGCCCTGATTGCCGCCCACCCGCCATGCCCGAAGTCGCCATCACCCGCCCGACCCGCTGGAGCGAGCCGTTTGGCGACGGCATGGGCGAGGACGTGGTCGCCCGTCTGCTGGCGATTGAGCCCTTCCGCTCGATGAACGCCGCGGCGTTCCCGGCCAAGCTCCCGCTGGCGGACCTGCTGCGGGGCGATACCCGCGTCGTCGAGTACCGGCCCGGCGACGTGCTGCTGCTAGAGGGCGATTACGGCAACAGCGCGTTCCTGCTGCTGCACGGCACCGCGCGGGCGTCGCTGGAGCGATTGGAGGGCGTCAGCCACCCGCCGCGTGCGGGGCTGGTGTCGCGGGTCGTGCGGTCGGTGGCCCAGCTGTGGCGCCAGCCGGCGGCGCCAGAAGTGCGGCGGCCCGACGGCGTGAGCGGCTTCGCCGGCGGCGCGCTGGCGGCCCGGCAAGAGCGGCAAGACACACGCCTGTTCCTGCAGGACGTGCCCGGCGTGCTCGACGCGTCGCGCACCGCTACGCTGCATGCGGGCGAGGTGTTTGGCGAGGTGGCGGCCCTGTCGCGGACGCCGGGCGTGGCGACCGTCTTCGCCGAGACCGACGTCGTGGCCCTCGAGATCCGCTGGCAGGGCCTGCGCGACTTGATGCGGTACAGCCCGGCGTTCTCCGAGCACATCCACACGCTGTACCGGCGGAACAGCCTGCAGGCCCACCTGCGTGAGACGCCGCTCCTGGCCGGGCTGAGCGAGGGGGAGCTGTCCGCCGTGGCCGCCGCCACCCGGTTCGAGACGCACGGCAACTTCGACTGGCACGCCGACACGCCGGGCGACGGCGGCGGCGACGACCCGAACGCCCGCGACGAGACGCTCTTCGAACGCGTGGCCCGCGAGCCGTTGATCGCCGAAGAGGGCCAGCCGCCGGCCGGGCTGATGCTGGTGCGCAGCGGCTTCGCCCGCGTCAGCCGCCGGCGGGGCGACGGCCACCAAACCACCGCCTACCTCGGCAAGGGCCAGGCGTTCGGCGCCGCGGAGCTGGCCCGGACGCTGCTCGAGGGCGCCCCGGCCGTGCTGAGCCACTCGCTGCGCGCCGTGGGCTACGCGGACCTGCTGGTGATCCCGGCCGAGGTGGCCGTGGAGCTGATCCTGCCGAAGCTCGGCCCCGACGCGCTGCTGGAGCTGGCGAACGAGGCGGACCGGCCGGCCCTGCCCGCGCGGACGCTCGACTACCTAGTCGACCGCCGGCTGATGAACGGCACGCAGGCCATGGTGATCGACCTGGACCGCTGCACGCGGTGCGACGACTGCGTGCGGGCGTGCGCGCAGACGCACGACGGCAACCCCCGATTTGTCCGCCAAGGGCCGACGCACGACCACCTGCAGTTCGCCAACGCGTGCCTGCAGTGCGTTGACCCCGTGTGCATGATCGGCTGCCCGACGGGCGCCATCCACCGCGACGCCGAGTCCGGCGTGGTGCGTATTAACGAGCCGACGTGCGTCGGCTGCTCGACCTGCGCCAACAGCTGCCCTTACCAGAACATCCGCATGGTGGACATCCGCGAGCCGGGCGGCGCGATCGTCGTTGACCAGGCGTCCGGCCTGCCGATCGTCAAAGCCACGAAGTGCGACCTGTGCGTCGACCAGCTCACCGGCCCGGCGTGCCAGAACGCGTGCCCGCACGACGCCCTGGTCCGCATCGACGTCGCCGCCATCACGCCGCTGGCCGAATGGATGAAGTGACAACGGGCCAACAGCCGACAGCCATTAGCCATTAGCCATTAGCCAACAGCCAACAGCCAATAGCCAATAGCCAATAGCCAAAATATGGAACGATTCCTACATATCGAAAGTCTCTGGTGGCTGCTTGCGCTGCTACCACTTGCGGCCCTGTTTGGGCTGTATATGTGGAAGCGTGCCGAGGCATGGCGACGCCTCGGCGAAGCAGAACTGCTGGAGAGGCTTGCGCCTGAGCGCGACGCTCGTCTGCCATATTGGAAGTGGATAATGCTGAGCGTATCGGTGATAGCCTGCATCTTTGCCCTGGCGCAACCGCAAGGCGGAGCCAAAACCGAGATGCTTAAGCGCGAAAGTAGCGATGTATTTGTCGCCTTTGACATATCCAGCTCTATGCTGGCAGAAGACCTCCAGCCCAACCGCCTGGAGCGCGCACGCCTGTTCGCCACGCGGCTTATTGATCAGCTCAAAGGGGACCGGATCGGCCTTATCTTTTTTGCAGGAGAGGCAGATCTTTATTCTCCACTCACTACCGATTATAACGCTGCCAAGGTATTACTCAAAACGGCCAACCCCGTACTTGCCTCCAGGCAAGGAACAGCCATCTCCGAAGCTGTCAAGCTGGCTACCGATGCGTTTAACCGCGACCCCAAGGATCAGAAAGCATTGATTATTATTTCCGATGGGGAAGACCATGAAGAGGCCGCCGACCTCGCGGTAGAAGAAGCCCATGAGATGGGGGTTACGATATTTACCGTAGGTTTGGGTACGGTAGGAGGAGCACCTGTGCCTGTTACTGTCAATGGACAAAAGCGCTACAAGCGCGACCGCGCTGGTGCGCCTGTGATGAGCAGACTCAATGAAGATATGATGCGCCAACTCGCTAAGAAAGGGGGAGGTTCGTATGTCCAGTACAACGGGGGCGACGCAGCGATTAATCAGATCATAAACGGCCTTTCAGTGCTAGAAAAAAAGGCCTACGAATCTGTAAGAATCACTGAATATGAAGACTACTTTCAATGGTTTCTTGGCTTCGGTTTTGCTCTACTGGCAATTGAGAGTTTCTGGTTCAGGCGCCGCCGGACAGGCACAGAACTTTAGCCCTTTTTTACCCAATAACAATCCCTACCCAACTGAATAGTGATATGCGACAAGGATTTTTTATTATCATTTTGTTACTGCTGTCAGGGACCATGCTTCAAGCGCAGCAGGATATTTTAGACAAAATAAAACCCAAAGAACCCAGCTATGTACGCCGTGGTAATCAGGCGTATGGGGATGGTCGCTACGCAGATGCCATGACCTATTATCTCAAGGCACTGGATCATGATAATACCAGTAACCGGGCACTGTTTAATCTGGGAGATTCCTATTATCAAAGACAAAACTTCGATACCGCTGCCAATGCTTTTAACCGCGCAGCAATCGAGGCCACCAATGCGAAAGATCGTGCTGATGCATTCTACAATGCTGGTAATGCACACTACAAGGCTCAGCAGTTTGACAAAGCAATAGAAAGCTACATGGGAGCTTTGCAAGCAGACCCCGAGCACGAGCAAACCCGTAAAAACCTCGCGTACGCTATCCAGCAAATGCAACAGCAGCAACAGCAACAACAGCAGCAGGGTGGAGAAGGTGAGGACTCCAAAGAAAGTCAGGAGGAAGCTCAGCAGTCACAGCAAGGCGACAAGGACGAACAGAGCGATTCCGATGCTGATGGCAAAAGCGAAGATGAGCAAGATCAGGAGCAGCGTAAAGAAGAACAAGAAGAAAACGCACAAGGCGATGAAGAGCAAGAAGGGCAAGACCAGTCTCCTCAAGACCAAAAAGCAGGGAACCAGGAAAAAGCACAGGATCTTAGCCGCAGCCAAATGGAGGCATTATTAGATCGGTTAAGAGAAAAAGAAAAGCAGACGATACAGAATGTTCAGAGAAAGAAAAAGGGTAACACTACTGCACGTGAGAAAGATTGGTAAATAGTGATCGATAGTTGTGCGGCTGCTTATG
>JBCCQL010000283.1:0-4893 GCA_039024355.1 Planctomycetota bacterium | reverse complement strand
TGGCGGGGCGGCGGGGCGGGCCGGGTGGTTCCGCATCGAGGAGTGGCAGGGCCGCGGGACCAGCAGCCGGCGGCAGGGCGAGCGGAGGCAAGCCGGCGGCCGGCAACGGCGCCCTGGTGGACGATCGAGGCGCGGCGCTCGACCTCATGGCGATGCGTGGCGGCGCCGGCGATGCACCCGGCGGGTCCGCAATACCGGCGTCCGCCCCCGCGGCCGGTGGCTGCAACGAGGCGCGGGCGTCCGGCGTAGACGCTCGCGGCACGGTTAACGACGCTCCGGGCACAGGTAACGCAGTCGGCGGAAGCGTCGCGATGCGCGGCCCGGCGGCGGGCGCGGCTGGTTCGACGCGCCGCGGTCGTCTCCTCGGCCCCGGCGGCGCCGCCGGCCCAACGCCGTCGATCGGCGCCCGCCCAGCCAATCCGCCTTCGGGCAAGCCCAAGGCCGGCGACGCAACCGGTGCGGCCGCCGCAGCCTCGGCGGGCAAAGCAGACGCCATCACGGGCGCCGCGGCGATGGCGGAAGGAATCGGCGCCCGCGTCGACGATCGCTCGGGCGCTGCCAGCGGCGGCAAGGCGGGCGCCTGCGGCTCGGCCCGGCGGGGCGCCAACGCCAAGGCCGGGGGCGGGGCAGGGCGGGCGTCCGGCGTGATGCTGGGCAGGGGCGGGGCGGTCACGCTGCGGCGTGGCGAAGCGGGCCGATCCGAGGAACTTGCTAGGATCGGCGGCCCGACGGGTGCCGGCACGCCGGGAGTGGGCGGCGTGGCCACGACAACCGGCGCCATATCGGCAGCCGTGGCGTCAACGGGCGACGCCACCAGGGGCGGCCCGACCCGCGGCCGCAGCGGCCCACTCCGCCCGGCCAAGGCGAGCTCCGGCGGCCCCGCCTCGCGGCGTGGTGATCGAGCCGGCTGCGGCAACGCCGACATGGCGAACGCCGGCCGTGGCGGCTCGACGGGCAACTCGACGGGCAACTCGAGGGGCAGTTCTAGCGATTGACCCGGCAACGCAGGCCTGCGGCTCGGCCGTGATGGGGCAGCCGCCGCGGGCGATGGGCGCGTGGAGGCGATGGCTTGCGGGGGCGGTTCGGGCAGCGGCGGCGTGCCGGCGGGCTCCGTCGCAGTCGCATTCAGAGCCGGTTCTGCCAAGCCGGCCAAGCCGCCACGCGTCGACGGCCGGGGGGCGGGCAAGATGTTGTCGACGCCAGGCGTGGCAAACGGCACGGCAAGGTCATCCGCGACGGGCAGCGGCGCCGCCAACGCCTCGGCATCGAAAGAGCTCAGATCGCCCGGATCAACGGCGCCCTCGCGTGGCGTGCCGCCCGGCCCACGCGGTGCGGCGCCGGCCCACGGGCCGCCCGGTGCGGCGCCGGCGTCGAAAGCGGGTCCGTCGGTCTCAACAGGCAGTTCGAAGGCGGGCGTCTGCTCCACGCCGCGGCGGCCGGCAACCACCACAGCCGTCGCCGCGGAGGTCTCGGTGGGCGACGGCGACGCCGCCGATAGCGTGGCGGCGGATTCGGCGAACGGCTCCTCCTGCAGGTGCAGCCGCACCTGAGCCAGCACCACCAGCAGCGCCGTGTGGAGCAGCAGGCTGCCCGCGACACCCAGCCGCAGCCGGCGGGCAACACCCAGGCGGGGGTTTTGCAGCAGCCACCCCAGCGCGGCGGCGGTCGCGGTGAGCGTCATCACCCGCACCCAGGCGTTGTGCAGCGGCCTGGGGTCGTCGAAGCCGCCGAGGGCGAGCACCAGGCCGATTGCCAGCCCGCACCAGACGGCCAGCGTCGCGTTGATCACGCCGGCGTGCTCGTCCAGCGGCATACGGCCGGCGGGCGTGGCGGCACCGCCGGTCGATCCACGCCGCCGCTGCGGGCCCCGGCGGGGCGGGCGGCGACGCACGGCGGCTTGCGGCGGGCTGGCCATGGTGGCGGGCGGGTGGCGGGGTTATTCGGTGGCGATGTTGTAGTTGGTGATGTTCGCCCGGTTGCAGGCGTTCATCACCTCCACCAGCTTGCCGGTGCGTGAGTCTTCGTCCGCCCGGATGGTCACGCGTTGCCGGCCCGGGTTGCTCAGGTACAGCGACGCCAGCCGCGCCTCCAACGACGCCGCGTCGTGCCGCTCGCCGTCCACGTAGTAGTCGCCCGCAGAGGTCACGGTGACAAACACCTCTTTGCCGCGGAAGATCGTAGGCTCCGCCTCGCTGGCCTGCGGCAGCTTGACGTCCATGTCGCGTTCTTCTTGTTCGAACCGCGTGGCGACCAGGAAGAAGATCAGCAGCAGGAACACGACGTCGATCAGCGGTGTCATCCGCAGCGAGCCGCTAGAAACGCCCTTCTTGATCTGGACTGGCATGCGTCGCCTCGGGTGACGGCCGGCCGGCGGCGCCAAAACTAGCGGGGGCTAACCTCGGCCGGCGGCACGCTGGTGGTGGACGTGTTCTCGATTCGGGTTGGGGCGATCGTCCGGGGCCGCCTGTCAGCCTTGCAAGCTGTCGGCGGGCCGGGACGCCCCGGGTGGGTCGGCGGCGGGCAGCCCTGCGTGCGGCGGCGGGCCGCTTGGGGCCGGCGGGCCGGCGTGGGGCCAATCGACGGCCGCGTAGCCCGGCGTGGCGCCGGCGGAGTCGATGCCGGCGGGGTCAACGCCCTCGGGGTGGTCTAGCCGCGAGAGGTCGATGCGTGCCCCGCCCTCAAACCGCTCCATGCGTGGCGTCAGGTCCGACAGCAGTTCTTCGACGGTGCGCAGCAGGCTGAGGATACGCCCCTCGAAGAAGTGGGCGAGCATCGCCGCCGGGATCGCCACCGCCAGCCCCGCGAACGTGGTTACCAACGCCATGTAGATGCCCTCGGCGAGCGCCTGGCCCTTGTTGGAGCCCAGCGGCATGGAGGCCGTGACGAAGAACGCCGCGATCATCCCCCACACTGTGCCGAGCAGGCCCATCAGCGGCGTCACGGCCGCCGCCAGGTTCAGCGTCCGCACGTTGCTGTACAGCCTGTCGGCCTCGCGTTGGCTCGCCTCGGCGGCGGCGGCCTGCACCTCGGCGTGCGGGCGGCCCGCCTTGGAGATCATCGCCGAGACGATCGTCGCCATCGACGAGGGGTGCATCCGGCACATCCGCTCGGCGGCAAGCGGCTCGAAGTCGCCGACGTCGGCTAGCTGCCGCAGGGCCCGCGCCAGCGGCCGCGGGGCGACCCTCCGCCGCCGCAGGCCCAGCAGCCTTTCGATCGCAACGGCCACGACAACCACCGACATAACGGCGATGGGCGCCATCAGCCAGCCACCCTTCCACAGCAGCGAGAGCAGCGGCGTCGACGCGGCGGCCAGCTGCTGCGTCGCCGCGGGCGTAGGTGCGGCATCGCCCGGCTCGGCCCCCGGTCCAACTCCCGAATCAACGCCCAGTGCGGCGGCGGCCAACTCGTCCGCCAGATCGGGCGCTCTGCCCGACGCTAGATCGCCAGACGCTAATTCGCCCGACGCTACACCGGAGGCTCCGGCGTCTACCCCCGCCTGACGCGGCGATGTGGCTTCCCCAGCGGGCCCTGCGCCTGGCTGAGCCGTTGCCGGGCTGGGCGTGACCAGCGCAAGCGCCAACGCCAGCGCACCGGCCGGCACGGATAAGCCCACGGCTGGCCGGATCGAACGTGTGTGCGTGAGGAGCATGAACATGCCTTGGCCGACGCGAGCCGGCGCCGGCCTGCGGGGCTAGGGATCGAAGGGCACTTTCGCGGCGTCCAACATAACCTAGGGCGGGGCGGGGTTTTGCAGCCGGCGGCGGGCGTGGGCCGCTTTTTCAGAGTTGGGGAACCGCTGGACGACCTCGCCGTAGAGCTTGCGGGCCGGCCCGCCACGGCCTAGCTGCTCCAGGCAGCGGGCGGCCTCGAAAAGCGCCTGCGACTGCCAAACGTGGTAGGCCGGCGCCGCGTCCTCGCCGCCGTAGCCGTACGCCACCTTGAAGAACGTACGCACCGCCTGCTGGAGGTCACCCTGGGCAAACTGCAGTTCGCCGAGGACGAACCGCGCCCGCGCAGCCAGAACGCTGGCGTCGGACTCGGCCAAGCGTTGCAGTATGGGCGTGGCCTCGTCGTCGCGGCCCAGCTTGTGCAGGGCCCACGCCCGCTCGTACTCGATCTGGTTGGCGTAGGCCGCCGAGGGGCGGGGCAGAGGCCCTGCCGTGCCAGCGGTCGCGTCGTCGCCGGGTTGTGCCGTGTCGATGTTCGTGTCGGTGTCGGCGTCGGCGTCGGCGTCAGCGTCGGGCTTGTCCGCGGGCTCTTGCCCGGTTCCACCCCCGGCGCCCGGGACGCTTGCGGCACGAACCTGGCCCATCGCCTGATCGAGCCACGCCAACGCGCGGGGCCAGTCGCCGACCTGCCCAGCGGCCTGCCCCGCGTGGAGCAGCCCCAGCGGCCGCAGATCGGCACGCGGTGCACCTGCGTCGCCAAAGGCCGATTCGTAGAGCGACACCGCCGCTGCAAAGTCGCCGGCGGCGAACCGGCACTCTGCGAGCATCAGCCGGGCATCGGCGGCCAACGGGCCCCGCACTCTAGACGCCAGCTGCTCGGCGAAAGCGTCCGCCGCCGGCCCGTGGCGGCCTTGGTCGAATCGCGTCCAGCCGAGCATGTGCAGGGCTTGCTCTCGCGTGGCAGCGGCTTGGGCGCGCGGCCGTTTCCCCGCCTCAGCGGCGGCGGCGAAGCGGGTTTCTGCCGCGGCCAGCTCGGCGCGGCGGTAGTGCCACTCGCCCACGCGTAGGTTCGCCTCCGCGGCGTAGGGGCTGTCGGCGTGGTCTTTCGCGAGGCGGCCAAACTCCTCGGCAGCCGCATCGGGCCGGCCCGCCAACGCGTACGCCCACGCCAATTCGTAGCGGGCCGCGTCGGCTACTTCGGCAGCGCCCGCGGCCGACAGGCAGC
>JBCCQL010000282.1:0-4901 GCA_039024355.1 Planctomycetota bacterium | reverse complement strand
CGCCGGGGTGCGGTCTCCAGCCGGCGTAGGGCTTCGGGCAGGGCGTCGCGCATCCGGCGGTAGGCGTCCGGCCGCAAGCCGCGGCGGTGGTGGTCCTCGACCGGAACGGCCGCGAGCCACGGCTCTCGCTTCGCCCGCTTCGCCGCCGGCAGGCGGGCGGCCGCCGCGTAGGCAGACATGGCCGTTTCCAGGCCATAGAACCAGCCGAACTCTTCGAGCACGACCGGCGCCTTGCGGGTCGAGCCCAGCTTGGCCGCCGGCCCCTGCCCGACGCTGAACTGGTCCGTCCGGTACCGGAACCGACGGGGCGCTGCCGCCACGGCGTTGGCGTGCCACGCCTTGAACTCCCGCTCGTACAGCCGCAACCGGCTACGCGTGGGCTCTGCACTGAGGTCGTTGAAGAACAGCCCCACCGCGTTGCCGGCGTCGGTCCCCAGCCTCGGGTGCCGCAGGCCGAGCCACAGCGGCGTGCGGGTCAGCCGCCGGTCCTCGACCAAGAAACGCTTGATCCAGCGATCCAGCTTGTAGTCCATGGCCCGGGCGTTGTAGTCGTCGGTCGCTGCGGGGTTTGGCTTCATGTAGGCGTAGTGCTCCTTCTCGTACCGCCACCGGTCGAGCATCAGCTGCTGCAGCCGGCTCTCGGCGAAACGCGGTAGGTGCCGCGCCGCCAGGTACTGCAGCGCATGGTCCGTGAAGGGCGCGACGGTCGTCAGCTCCCGCGCAAGGGCCGGGTCGATCGAGGGCCCCACGCGTGGCGTGGGCGCCGGGGCACGCGCCTCGGCGGCCATGCGCTCCGCCTCGCGGCTCGGCGTGGGCTTGAGCGTGACGGCCTCAAGCGTGTCGAGCGGCGCCGGCTCGGCGGGCGTGCGGAGCTGCAGGTCGACCAGCGGAACGCGCGTCCTCGGGTGCACGATCTGGGCGGACGCCAACTTCACACGCACCGAGAGGTAAGCCCCGTCATCCGGCCGGAAGAACCGCTTGGCCTCGTCGCCGAAGTGTTTTGCGTCGGCCTGGGGCGGGGCCGCGAGGCCATCGATCTGGTCCACCGTAAACGTCAGGCGGATCGGGAACGCCTGGCGGCCCGGCTGGATGCCGGCCGACGTCGGCAGCAGCGCGTCCTTGTCCAGTTCCAACGCGGGGTACAGCGGGTCGCCCGCCATGGCCCGGTCCGGGTCCCAATCGCCCGAGGCGTTGAGGTTTGCGTCGGGCTTCACAACATGCCTGCCGGCCAGGTTAGGAGTCACCAACGCCCGCCCCTCTTCGACGACGCTGGACAGGTCGACCCACCGCTGAGGGATGTCGAAGTTCTCGCGGACACGCCGCAACCGGTTCACGCGATTGAGGCGGTCGACGTAGTCTGGCTTGGTGAGCGGGTCGATCGGGACCATGACAGGCGCCCCGCTGCGTACGCCCGGCAGGTACACGGCTTTGCCCCGCCGGTATTGCTCACGCAGGTTTTCGAGCTGCCGCTCTTCTCTGCGGATCTCGCTGCTGAGGTTGGTGTAGGTCTTGGTTTGGCTACGGCTGGCGGGCCGCATCGCGTGGGCGCCGTCGATCTCGCGCCAAAACCTCGCCTTGATGTCCACCGAGAAGACCTGGCCCGCCCGGTAGCGGCGGGCCGTCATCCAATCGACAAACGCCGCGCGTTGCGCCGGCTTGCAGGTGGCGTCGGGCTCGCTGGCTCGTGGGCCGAAGAAGAAGCCCAGCGCCGGGTCTACGCCGCTCTGCCGGACGTCGTCGTCCCTCGGGTTCTCGCGGAAGCGTTGCTCGAACTTGTAACGCTGCCGCATGAGCTGCAGCACGTGCTCGCCCAGCAACGCCTCGTTGAACGACGCCAGCATCAGGGGCAGTTCGGCCGGCGTGATCGCGACGGGCTTGGCGGCGTCACGCCCCGCAAGCTCCTGCTTGATCGCTTCGGGGTCCGACGCGATGAGGCTGCTGGCGGTAGGCAGCGGCGCTAGGCGTTGCCTAGGCGGCTCGGCGGTGGCCGTTGCCTCGGCGGGCGGCTCGGGGCGCGCGGGGGCGGCGCGCTCTGCCTCGGTCTCGCCGCTCCTGGTGGCGTGCCGCGAAGCCAGCAGCGGCGTGGTCGCCGCCGGCGTGGCGGGCCGGCCGGCCCGCTGCTTGGCGAGCCGCTCACTCCCGCGGGCGATCGCCCGGCTAAGCTCCGCGAACGACAAACCCACAAGCCGCGCAGGCCGGTTGGCCGACCAACGCTTGTTGAAGCTCATCCACGCGTACGCGCCGTCGCTCGCCACGGTCACCGAATACGCCTGGTAAATCTGCCTGTTGTTGAAGGGGTCTATGGCTTCTGGCTTGCTGTGCACCAGGCGGGCGACCTGCTTTCCCGTCTCGCGCGAGTACACCACCACCGACCGCGCGCCCGACACCAGCCAGTAGGGCCCCATCGCCGCGGCGTCGTTGCCCATCCCCTGGTTCAGCACATGCCAGTTGTTGAAGAACCTGCTACCGAAGTACGGCGGTTCGAGCGACTGGAGCGCGTACAACCGCTTCCCGGTCAACGCGTCGTAGGCGGTCAATGGGCCTGCGGAACTCACCAGCAGCTGCGTCCCAGCGGCCGAAAGCTCGATGTTGCCCTTGCCGTGCTCTGGCAGGTCGATCGTGCGTAGCAGCTTGGACACGGCGGCGTCGTACACCAGCACCGCGCCCTTCTGCCCATCCTGCGCCGCAATGGCGACAAACCCAGGCCCGCTGGCCACCGCGCCGCCAAAGTACCGCCACTCGTCGTAGCGGAGCGTCCGCTCGAGCGCGCCGGTTGACTTGCGGATGACGTACACCTCCGGGTACTTGTCGGGGGTTACCGGGTTGCCGGTGCGGACGAACTTGCCGCTGGTCGCGGCCAGCAGCCGATCGCCCGCGACCTCTACCAGCGCGTTGAGCCGCTGCGCCTTGGTCCGGCTACGGGTGGGGTAGCTCACCCCCTGGCTGGGCGAGCGGAAGCTGCGGAGCAGCCGGCCCGAGGCGGTGTCGTACGTCAGCAGCACGCCCTCGGTGTATTTTTCCCGCCGGCTGGCCCGGTGGGCGCCGCTCGGGCTGAGCAGCAGCTGCCCGTCCAGGACGTGCAGCGTGGGGCCGTCGAGCGCAATGCAGCCGCCGAAGTGGCTCCAGCCGTAGAGCGGCTCCTTGGCAGGAGCGGCGATCGCCCCTACACGCTTGCCCGTGGCGGCGTCGAAGAGGTGCACCGCACGTAAGTGCTTCGTCCGTTTGGGGTCCGCCGGGTCGGGGATCTCCAGGCCGACGCTAGCGGCGACGCGGCCCCCGCTGACGCTCACCTGCCCCGGGTCAAACCCGCTCGCGTTTTCCGGCAACTCTGCGTGCCTGCCCACGCCCCCGTTCCCGACCAAGATCGACGGGGGCCGCACGCCGGCGTTGTGGGCCGGCGGGTTCTTCTCGGCGTACAGGTCGAGCACCGCTTTGGACACCGCCCGCGAAACGAGCTCCGTTTCACGAACGTACTTCGAGCGTTCCGCGGCCTTCGCCTCCGCCGCTGCCCGCGAGACGACCCCCCGTAGCTCGTCCGCCGGGATCGCGTCAATCACGAAGTCGATCTGCCGCTCAACCGAGCGGTAGTTGTAGCGGCAGTCCACGGCGAGCGACCCCACCAGGCACACGTAGTAGTTTTCGTCGGCAATCAGCAGGTCGTTCACCCTCCAGCGGACGCTCTTGAGGTAGGAGCCTTTGCGCACCTGTTCGACAGCCGACGCGACACGCCGCTCGCCCACCATGCGTTGCAGCGCCGCGATGCTGCCCAGGACGTACTCCGGGTCGGCGTCTTCGTCCGCCGCCAACGCCCCGAAGAGCAGGTAGCTCGCCGGCGTAGCGAACAGCGTCTTCAGCCTGCCGCGGGCTTTGAACTCGGCGTAATCGCGGAACAGCACGTACCGCCGGTACTGCTGCTCGCAAGCGATCAACGCGTCGCGCAGCTTGCTGGAGGACGTGATCACCACGAGGTCGGGGTTGCCAACGTGCTCCCCGTGGTTGCGGGCGCCGAAGTGCTCGCGGATCGCGATCACGAGCTTGTTGAACGCCGGACGCGCGTCGCGCTTCACGCCGCCGTCGACGTTTCCGAGCACCCTTCTCAAAACGTCCGCCCGCTTGGTGTAGGGCCCTTCGGGTATCGCCCGGGTGAGCAGCAGCATGTCCTTGGCCAGGAGCGCCTTGGCGAAAGAGCGCTCCGCCTCGTCGTAGGCCGGCGTGCCGGGCGTGGCGTTGAAGAAAGCCCGCCGGCGTTGTTCGATGTCGTTGGACGCACGCCCCGACAGGACGCGGGACCGCTCCGCCGAGTTGATGGCGCCGGCCAGGTTCTTGCCGATGGCGTTCGAAAACCGGTAGACGGCGATCTGGTTCCACAAGCTGGCCGCGTGGAGCGGCGGCACACAAACCGCGGCCAACAGCAAAGCAAACGGGGCGGCGCGGAACGGCTGGCTACGCATCGATCAAGCTTCCCTTGCAAGGAGTGGGCGGGTGCTGCGTTGGCTGGTGCTGCGGAAACTTGGGCGGCGATGGCTTGGCAAGTCCTGCCGCCACCGTGCACCGCCGTGCCCTCGCGAGACGTAACGATTCGCCGACGCCCGGCGCACGAAAAAACCTGCTTCAACTCCCCTAGCGGACTAGCAGCCGCCGCGGGGCAAGCGGTTTGTCGCAAGAATCGCCGGTGCCCCGCGAGAATTGCCCAGAAACTTCGTTGGGCATCACCCGTGGCAGCCAATCCACACGCCGGCTGCCCAGCCCTGGCAACTCGCCACACGGCAGCGTGGACGCCGGCAGCTCCTGCCCTGTGGCGCCGAGAAGTGCGGGGACGCAGAATCGCGGGGGCACGAAGCAGGCCCAGAAATGAGCTGGGGATCAGGGACTTGAACCCCGACTAACGGAATCAGAATCCT
>JBCCQL010000281.1:0-4902 GCA_039024355.1 Planctomycetota bacterium | reverse complement strand
GGGACGGCCAGGCTGTACGTCAACTCGTGGTCGTGGACGATCGCCCCGCCGCCGCTGTGCCGGCGTACGCAGGGGCACCCGGCGCTCGCCGGGTGGGCGGCGCGGGCGGCCAGCGGCTGGAAGTAGCCGAGCGACAGCGTCGGGCTGGACCAGCGGTACAGCCGCAGCGTCGCGCCGGCGCCGGCTGCCGCGGCGTCGAGCAGCGCTTCGTCGACCGCCATGTTCCGGGCGCCCGGCTGCGGCGGGTCAACGATCAGGCGGCACGGCTGCACGGACGCCCCCGGGTGACTTGCGGTGCGCGAGCACGCGCAGGCGAAGCCGCTCGCCCACGCCCGCCGGCAGGCCTCCGGCTCGTGCGTCGGGCCGGTCCAACCAGCCGGCTAGGGATCACCCGCAGTGGCACATCACCGGCTTGCGGGCGGCGGCGACTTCGTCGGGCCGGCTGATGGCCGTCGAGTGCGGCGCCGCGTGCAGCACGTCGGGCTCTTCTTCGGTGACGCGGAACAGCACCTCGGCGAAGGCGTCGAGCGTCTCTTTGCTCTCGGTTTCGGTCGGCTCGATCATGAAGGCCTCTTTGACCGTGAGCGGGAAGTAGACCGTCGGCGCGTGGAAGCCGTAGTCCAGCAGCCGCTTGGCGAGGTCCATGGCCGTGACGCCCTTGGCCGCCTTGAGCGGGGCGACGGTGGCCACGAACTCGTGCATGCAGCGGTCGCCCTGCGGGACGGGCAGGAAGTGCTTGACGCGGCTCAGCAGGTAGTTGGCGTTGAGCACCGCGTGCTCGCTCACCCGCCGAAGGCCGTCGGGCCCGTGCGTGCGGATGTAGCAGTACGCCCGCAGCAGCACGCCCACGTTGCCGAAGAACGACCGGACGCGGCCCAGAGACTTCTCGCTGCCGAAATCGAGGTGATAGTGGGCAGTGGGCAGTGGGCCGTCGGCGGCGCCGATACCGCCGTTCTCACTGCTGCCTGCTACCCGCTGCCCGCTGCTCACTTTCGCGACCACCGGGGCGGGCAGGTAGGGCCTCAGCTCCTCCGTCACGCAAATGGGCCCCGCGCCAGGGCCGCCGCCGCCGTGCGGGCCGCTGAAGGTCTTGTGCGGGTTGTAGTGCTGCATGTCGGCCCCGAAGTCGCCAGCGCGCGTCACGCCCAGGATGGCGTTCATGTTGGCGCCGTCGAGGTAGATGAGCCCGCCGCGGGCGTGCACCTCGTCGGCGATCTCTCGCATGCTGGGCTCGAAGATGCCCACGGTGTTCGGGTTGGTGATCATGAACACCGCCACGTGGTCGTCGAGCTTGGCGTGGAAGTCGTCCATGTCAACGGCGCCGGTGACGGTCGTCTTGACGGTCACCACCTCGAAGCCCGCCATCACGGCGCTGGCCGGGTTGGTGCCGTGGGCGCTGTCGGGCACCAAGACCTTGCGGTGCCGATTGATGGTCCCCTGGTCGCGGAAGTAGGCCGCCGCCACCCACAGGGCCGTCAGCTCGCCGTGGGCGCCGGCCGCGGGCTGCAGGCTACACGCCGGCAGGCCGCTGATCTCCGACAGGTACTCTTGCATCTCGTAGAGCACCTGCAGCATGCCCTGGAGCGACTCCTCCGGCTGGTACGGGTGCAGGTCGGCGAAGCCCGGCATGGCCGCCGCCCGCTCGTTCCGCTTGGGGTTGTGCTTCATCGTGCACGAGCCCAGCGGGTAGAAGTGGGTGTCGACGCTCATGTTCTGCGTCGACAAGTTGAGGAAGTGCCGCACGACCTGCGGCTCCGAAAGCTCGGGCAGCTCCGGGGCCCGCTCGGCCAGGGCCGACGGCGGCAGCAGGTCTTCGATGGCCTGCTCCGGCACGTCGCATACCGGCAGCCGCGTTGCACGCCGGCCGGGCTTGGAGAGCTCGAACAGGGACTTGGTGTCGCGTGTGTTTTTCATGGTTTTGGTTAGGTTGCTGAACCGCCAAGGACGCCAAGAGCGCCAAGGACCGTTTGTTAACCGCGGGGTTCGCAGAGAACGCGGAGAAAGACGATCAAGGAGTTAAGCCGAGTTGCGTGGTACCGTTAGGTAGCCAAGAAACTCGGGAACGCTGGTTGCTTTCTCGACAGACTCCAGCGGGTCGTGAATCAAAAAGTAAACGGGCGAGTCTTTATCGCCCGGATCGATTGCGAAGAAATTGCCGCACCCATCGTGGCCGATGAAAAAGGAGTCTGACGGATCGGCGATGTTGCCCCAGTCTTAGACCCGACTGCCCCCACTTTTCCATTGAGAGAGACAATGTCCGTGACGTTGGTTAGGAGCGCCTCCGGTCCGAAAACGCTGCCAGCTAAATCGTTCGCTGGGCTCGCAGCGCGAAGTACGTCCAGATAGCTCTCGGGCAGCTCAATCCCGAACTCCAACTCCACGCTCGCTGCCAACTCATCCATCTCTGCGCCTCCGCGACCTCTGCGGTTAATCTCTTACTCCGCCGCCACCAGCTTAGCGTCCTTGGCGTCCTTGGCGGTTCCTTCCAGAACCTCAACAAACGCATCCATCTCCGCCCGCGTCCGCTTCTCGGTGACGCACACCAGCAGGCAGTCGTCGAGGTCGGGGTAGAACTGCCCGAGCGGCACGCCGGCGAAGAAGCCCGCGTCGAGGCTCTGCTTCACCAACGTGTCGACCTTGCCCTCGCGGTCGCGGAAGACGAACTCCTTAAACGTCGGCGGCGCGAACGCCAACTCGAAGCGGTCCGACTCGCTCAGACGGTCAGCCAGGTAGCGGCTCTTCTGCAGGCACAGCGTGGCCGTTTCCTTCAAGCCCTCGGGGCCGAGCAACGACAGGTAAACCGTCGCCCGCAGGGCGAACAGGCCCTGGTTGCTGCACACGTTGCTGGTGGCCTTCTCGCGGCGGATGTGCTGCTCGCGGGTCTGCAGCGTCAGCGTGTAGCAGGGCGTGCCGCGGCGGTCGACCGTCTGCCCGACGATGCGGCCCGGCATGCGGCGGACGAGCTTCTCACGGCACGCCATGATGCCCAGGTAGGGCCCGCCGTACGCCATCGGCGAGCCGAGGCACTGGCCTTCGGCCACCGCGATGTCGGCGCCGTCGCCGTCGTTCCAGTCGCCTGGCCGCTTCAGCAAGCCTAGGCTGATGGGGTCGAACACACCCACCAGCAGGGCGCCGGCGTCGTGCGTCACGCGGGTGATCGAATCGGTGTCTTCGAGCGCCCCAAAGAAGTTCGGGTGCTGCAGCACGACGCACGCGGTCTGGTCGTCGAGCGCGGTTCGCAACTCATCGGCGTCGACAACGCCGGCCGGCGCCGGGATGGTGACGACCTCTACACCCAGGCACTGGACGTAGGTCTCGATCGTCTGCCGGTACTCTGGGTGCAGGCTCGCCGGCACCACCACGCGGCCCTTGCGGCGGGTGGCGGCGATCGCCATCAGCACGCCCTCGGCGGCCGACGTGGCGCCGTCGTACAGGCTGCTGTTCGAGACCTCTAGGCCCGTCATGCGGGTGATCAGCGTCTGGTACTCGAACATCGCCTGCAGGTTCCCCTGGGCGACCTCGGCTTGGTACGGCGTGTAGCTGGTGTAGAACTCGCCGCGGGAGCCCACCGCGTCCACCACGGCCGGGATGAAGTGGTCGTAGCTGCCGCCGCCGAGGAATGAAACTGTATCCCCCGCGTGGCGGTTCTTGCCCGCGATGGTGCGGATGGTCTGCTCTAGCTCCATCTCGCCCTGGGCGGCGGGGAGGTCCAGCGGGCGGCCCAGCCGCAGGTCCTCCGGCACCATGTCCAGCAGCTCCTCGATCGACTCGACGCCGATCGCCGCGAGCATGTCTTGGACGTCTTGCGTGGTGTTGTAGATGTACGGCATTGTTGGGAATGCGGAGTGCGGAATTGGGAATGCGGAATGACGCGCAAGCGATCAGCGGATTTCGAATCAAAGGACCGGCGTCGTTGACGCTTGCGCGTCACTCCGAAATCCGCGATCCGAATCCCGCACTCGTCAACTCGCTTCTTCGGCGCACATCTTTGCGTAGGCGGCGTGGTCCATCAGGTTGCCTGCGTCGGCCTCGCCGTCGAGCTTGATCTTGACGATCCAGCCTTCGCCGTAGGGATCATCGTTGAGCTTCTCGAGGGCGTCGGGCAGCGAATCGTTCACCGCGGTGATCTCGCCCGCCACGGGAGCATAGATGTCGCTCACGGCTTTGACAGACTCGATCTCGCAAAACGATTCATCGACGGCGACCGTGCGCCCCACCTCGGGCAGCTCGATAAACACCAGGTCGGTCAGCGCCTCGACCGCGAAGGCCGAGATGCCGACCGTGGCGGCGCCGCCCTCCACGGCCACCCACTCGTGGGTCTTCGCGTACTTCAGCTCTTCGGGCGTCATAGTCTCTCTGCCGGTTGCGTTGGGGCGTGGGTTAGCGGGGCTGCCAGCGGCAGAAGTGCTGTGGCCGACGGGCGTCACTTGCCCCGCTGGTAAAACGGCATTGGCACGACGGCTGCCGCGACGGTCTTGCCGCGGATGTCGACCGCCAGCCGCTGGCCGATGGTCGCCGCGTGCGGGTGGACGTAGGCCATGGCCAGCGGCCGGTCGAACGTGGGCGAGAACGTGCCGCTGGTCACCTCGCCCACCGGCTGGTCGTCCTTCAGCACCGTGGCGTGCTGCCGGGCCGGGCGTTTGCCGTCCAGCTGCAGGCCGACACGCACGGGCTGCGCGGCGTCTTGCCCGGCCGCGGCGAGGGCGTCGCGGCCGACAAACTCTCGCCCCTGCAGGTTCACGGCGAACAGCAGGCCGGCCTGGATCGGGTTGATCTGCTCGCTGAGCTCTTGGCCGTACAGCGGCATGCCCGCTTCTAGCCGCAGCGTGTCGCGTGCCGCCAGGCCTACCGCTCCTCCGCCCAGGGGCTCGGCCAGGTCGAGCAGCGTCTGCCAAACGCCGG
>JBCCQL010000280.1:0-4905 GCA_039024355.1 Planctomycetota bacterium | reverse complement strand
GTCGTCAATCTTCAGCTTGTCGAGCATCACCACCCCAAGCACCACCAAGGCGCCCGAGACGGCGCCAACGACCATGGCCATCCATGTGTCCATGCAGTCGCAGCAAGCGGTAATGCCGACAAGGCCGCCCAGGATGCCGTTCAGGCCCATGGAGAGGTCGGGCTTCCCAAACACAACCCAGCTAAGCAGCGTAGCGACGAGTCCGCCGGCCCCGGCGGCCAGTGTTGTCGTTACTGCGCAATGCACCATCGCGTCCGAGTCACCCGTCGATGAGTAAGCCAGCACACTGCCTGGGTTAAACCCAAACCAGCCAAACCAAAGGATGAAGACGCCAAGCGCAGCGATCGGTAGGCTGTGGCCGGGCATTGGCACCGACTTGCCATCAACGTACCGCCCAAGCCTCGGCCCCAAGACAATGGCTCCTGCAAGACCAGCAAAACCCCCGAGGCCGTGCACGACGGCGGAGCCGGCGAAATCCTGGAACCCCATGTCGTCGCACCAACCGTAACCCCACTTCCAGTAGCCGCTGATGGGGTAGATCAAGCCGGTTAGCACCGCGCTGTAAATGAGGTAACCGGCTACCTTCATCCGGCCCGCTACAGCTCCAGATACGATGGTGGCCGCAGTTGCCGCAAACATCGCTTGGAACAGCCAGTCAACCTCTGGGCTGAGGCTGCGATCCGGCGCCGGCGTGTACTTTTCGAGCCCGATTCCCCCGAAAAGGAAAATCTGGCTGCCGGCTTCTGCCTCGGCTTCGCTCATGTAGCTGCCGGGGTACATCAGCCCGAAGCCAACGATGAAAAAGAGTAGCACGCCGACACAGATGTCCATCGAGTTCTTAAACAAGATGTTTACGGTGTTCTTCGACGCGTTGAAGCCGGATTCGACCATGGCGAAGCCGGCTTGCATAAAGAACACCAACACAGCGCAGATAAACATGCCAAAGTTGTTGATGGCATAGTTCGGTCCGCCGTCCCATTCGGGCTTGCTGCTTTCCGTTTCGTCGCCCTCCGAGTCATCCGTGGCGTCCGCTGCTTCGGATTCCGTTGCGGCGGTCTCGGCTGGTGCAGATTCTTCGTCCCCTTGGGCGAAGGTGGTCGCGGGCGTCGCGACTAGGGTGAGCAGGCCGGCTAGCATCAGTGCTGCTAGGCCGCTCCGTCGTAGAGCGAATGGCATGGGGTCCTCGGTTCAAGGCGTACAGAAGGATGATTACGCAAAGCTGGGTCGCCGCACCCGCCTATCCACCTGCGACTTGCCAGCTTCCCACCACACGGGCGGCGCCGCCTCAAGCTGATTCCGTTGCATGCTGGGCGTAGCTACGGCGCCAGCCGGCAGAGCAGAGATCCGCTATTCGGCAGCTGCGACTCTGCGGTGCAAGCCGCGTGCCGTGGTTGGCGAAGAAACGCAATAATCCTCGTTAGTTACACTCGTGCAACGACTTAGAGCGCGCGAGTGCGCGTGCCGCGGCGCGTGTGTTGGCGATCGCCGTGACGGTGTGCCGCGTTGCTGCGCAGCTCCGGCGTACCGGGTAGGCATTGGGTCACGCGGGGGGCGGGGAGCTGGGCGATGGAGCCGTCGGCCTCGTCGCTGGGGTGCCGCCAGGCCGCAGCAGCCGTTGCGTTGCAGCCGGCTGTCAGGCAGCAGGTGAGCGAGGGGCCGCCTGCGGGTCTGGATCGCGGAGCAGGGTGGCGCTGTTCAAAATCACGTACACCTCGCCGATGTTCTGCACCACGGCGCCGGCGATTGGCGAGAGGACCCCGGCCGAAGCTAGCGCAAGCATCAAGAGCGTGAGGCCGACGCCCACCACCACGTTGCGATGGATTGCGTCGCGGGTCCTGCGTGCGAGCGTGAAGGCGTAGATGAGTCGGTCGAGCCGCTCGGTCATGAGCACGACGTCCGCGCTCCGCAGGGCGATCTCTGAGCCGGCCGCCCCCATTGCGACGCCGATGTCGCTTTCGGCTAGTGCCGGGGCGTCGTTGACCCCGTCGCCGACCAGCATCACGTTGTACCCCGCGCGGCGTTCTGTGCTGACGACGTCGCGTTTGTGGCTGGGAAGGACGTCGGCCACAACGTGGTCGATGCCCACATGGTTGGCGATCGCGTCGGCCACTGCCCGGCGGTCGCCGGTCAGCAGGGTTGTCCGCAGCACCCCCTGGCTGTGCAGGTCGTTGATCACCCGCTTCGCGTCGCCGCGTGGCTCGTCGGCGAGCTTTATGCAGCCCAGGCAACGCCGCGCCGGTCCCCGGCGGGTGGCGGCCCAGACGATCGGGCCGGCGTGCGTGGGCTCTTCGGGCATCTCGAAGCCTTCTTCGGTGAGCCAAGCCCGCCGGCCCAACAGGAACTGCCCCTGCGGCGTGTCGGCGATGACGCCACGGCCGGGCAGTTCTCGGGCTGTCTGGGTTGCGGCCCGTTCATCTGCTGGGCGGGCCGCCGCGCAGGCCGTGATGGCACGCGAGACGGGGTGTTGCGAGGCCGCGGCACACGCCGCCGCGGCCGCCAGGAGTTCGGCTTCGGTGGCGTCGTGCGTCTCAATCGCCTGCACTTGCAGCTGGCCGTGGGTCACGGTGCCGGTCTTGTCGAAGATCACCGCGTCGACCGCCGAAAGGGACTCCAGGAACTTCGCGTTCTTGATCAGGACCCCTTTTCGCGTGGCCGCGGCCAGGGCGGCGACCATTGCGGCGGGGCCGGCGAGGATGAACGGGCCTGGGCAGCCCACCACGAGCACCGCGATCGCGCGTGATATGTCTCGGCTGAGGAACAGGCTGATGCCGGCAACCAGCAGCACGCCCAGCACGAAGTATTTGGCGTAGCCCTCGATGAGCCGCAGCACCTCGGTTTTTGATTGCTCCGCGTCCCGCAGCAGGCCAAGGATCCTGCCCAGGGTTGAGGCGTCGCCGGCGGTCGAGATCTTGACCTGCAGCAGGCCGTTGTGGTTAACCGTGCCGCCGAAGAGCTTCGCCCCGGGGCCGACGTCGTGCGGCGTCGACTCGCCGGTGATGTTGGACTGGTCAACCGCCGAGTGCCCCTGAACGACCTCGCCGTCGGCGGGGATGGTCTCGCCCGGCCGGACGACGACCACATCGCCGGGCGAAAGCTCTTCGCAGTGGACGTCTTGCTCGTTGCCCTGGCTGTCCAGCCTGCGGGCCCGTTTGGCCTGCAGCGACTTCAGGCCCTCGATGGCGGCCTGGGCGCCGAGCACGCTGCGTTCTTCCAGGAAGAAGGCCACGCTAAGGATGATCGGGATGATCGCGGCGGTGACGAAGTCGCCAACCGACAACGCCGCTAGCGACGCGATGGCGACGAGCTGGGCGCTGTAGGCATTAGCGGACCCGGTGAGCAGGCCCTGGCACGCCTCGCGGAGGATCGGCAAGAGGACGAGGAGCGCTGCGACCGCCTTGAGCGACTCTGCAACGGGACGCTGCTCCGCCGGGAAGAAGGCGTCGAGGGCCGTCGCCGAGGCGAGCAGGACCGCTGCGGCCAAAGCCGTGCCGATACGCAGGCCCAGCCGCACACGCTCGCCGCGGGTCATCCCCGCGTCCAGGTCCTGCTGGATCCGCCGCGCGACGGGCGCCGGGGCAACGCTCATGGCCGAGCCTCGAAGGGGAGCGGCCCTGGCTCGGGGGCGTCCCGCGGACCCGCGTCGGTAGCGGTAGCGGCCGGCCCCTCTGGGCGACGCGGCGACGCGTCGCCCGGCGTCAGAACCAGCCGCGTCCCCGGATCGACAAAGCGGAAGCGGCTGCCGCGCCTCATGAGCCCTTCGATCGTCTCTAGGTGCAGCCGGCTCCAGACGAGCTCTGGGTTGCGGACGTACTCTTCGCGGACCCGATCGAAGAGGGCGACTTCTTCCTCCGCGCGTGTGCGCAGGTCGGTGGCCCGGCGGGTCGCCTGTTGGATGAGCGAGTTGCTCTCCGCCTCGGCGGCCGGCACGACGCGGGCGGCGTAGCCCTCGGCCTCACGCTTGCGGGTCTCGATCGCGATCCGCTCGCTCTGCACCGCTTGGAAGGCGGCCGCCACTTCGACCGGTGGCTGGACCTCGCGGAACTCGACCGCCGTGAGCTGCACGCCCAGCTGCATGCCGTCGATGAGCGATTGGGCCTGCTGCTGCACGACGGCCGCCAGCTTCTCGGCGCCGTTCGTGGCTTCACGCTGCAGCCGCAGCGCGTCATCGATCCGCCATTGTGCGATCACCTCCGACGCGGCGCCGATCACCGTGTCGCGGAGGATGCGTTCGGGGTCCTGGTTCGCGAACGTGAAGGCGACCGGGTCGCTGACGCGGTACTTCAGGGTGATGTCGGCCTCGAGGATGCTCTGGTTGCCGGAGAGTGCGTAGCCGGGCAGGCCTCGACCAACGCCGACATCGTCCCTGCGGAGGCCGGTGATGGCGATCTCTCTTTCTTGCTTCACCGGCACACGGATCACCTCGTCGATGGGGTACGGCAAAGCGAGCAGAAGGCCGGGCTGCCGGACCCGATCCGTGGGCGACGCCCCGGTAAGCCGGCCGCAGCGGAGCACCAGGCCCACCTCACCGGGCCCGATGGTGGTGATGCCCGAGCACCAGAACAGCACGAACAAGCCGATGGCCAACCAGCCGACGACGCGCGACCCCGCGCGGACGCCCTCGGCTATCGAGAACCGCTCTTCCGGGCGTGGACGCGGCGGCACGTGCGGCGGGACGAACCCATCGCTGCTGGGCCCATCCGGGCCGCTGGTCGGGCTACTCATCGCCGCCTCCGCTCGCTGGCGGGGCGGCGGGAGTGCTCTCGCCGGCCGCCCGCGGGTTCTCCGGTGGGTTGCTCAGCAGGTTGAAGAAGCCCTGGTCGGTGCGGAGCACCACGGTGGCGCCCTCGCCGAGCGACTTCTTGAGCGCTTCGAGCGACCGCCAGTAGCGGTAGAACTGGGGGTCGG
>JBCCQL010000279.1:0-4909 GCA_039024355.1 Planctomycetota bacterium | reverse complement strand
GTCGTCCGACGACCAGGACAACCTCTTCCTCGGCGATATCAGCCTGCTGCACTACCCGTGGGGCGACTCGCGGACGCGTCCCTACGTCCGCCTCGGGATCGGCCTGACGGACATCGAGTTCACCGACACCCTCGCCCAGCGGGTAGTGCAGCAGGCTGATGTCGCCGAGGAAGAGGTTGTCCTGGTCGTCGGACGACGGGGCCCCGCTCTGCAGGTCGGGCGTCGACCAGCCGACGCGTAGCTGCCCGCCCCAGTAGTGGTCCCAGTCCCAGCCGGCCTGGAGGGCGGCGAACAGGTCGTTGCCGGGGTCTACGCCGGCGGCCGGGTTGCCGATCATCACCAAGCCGCCGAGGTCGAGCGACAGCGAGTACGGCCGGTTCAGCCAGCTGGTGCCCCGCAGCGGCTCACCGGCGCCGATGGCGCGGCCGTGCGTCGAGGAGTGCCGGGCGCCGCACCACTGGGCGTACCAGGGCCGCGGGTCTTCGTAGGCAAAGGGCTCGCCCGCCCAATCACCGCCCAGGCATTCGTCGCACTCGCAGTCGGGGGTGGCGCCGTCGCGGGCGGCATCGTCGAAGGGCGGATTTGGGTCGGCGGCGTGCACGCCGCCTCGGCGGTGGTGAACCCCGCCATGGTCGCTGTGGGGCTGGTGGTCTGAGAACGGGTCGATCGGCAAAGCGTCGCTTGGGACACCACCGCCGGGGGGATCACCCGCGTGCGTGGCAGCCGATCTGGGGGCGGCCGCCAGACCGTCGGCGGCCAGCGTCGGCGGGCTGTTGGCCGCCACAAGCGTAACGGCCGCCAACGCGCAGAGCTTCCGCGCGGACGGCAACCAACACCCTGCGTAGCACTGCCGCATAACAACCCGACGCGAGCACCCAGAAAACAGCGTCCGGGCCGCCGGGCCGCGGACGTGCGCGGCGGGAGTGTGGCAGGGGCGCCGGCGGGCGTCAATGCAACCGTCGGGCGGCTGCTTTGGGCGAGAATCGCCCGTAGATCTGCCGGCAGAATCGCCCCGCCGCGCCACGCCGGCCGGTGCTAGCGGTCGCTGGCCAGCCGTTCTTCCTCGGGCGTGCCGCCTGCCGCCGCGGCGTTGTTGGCGCCAGCGTCGGCGGCGGTTTCTTGTGCCGTGGGTTCGGCGGGTGTCGCCTCGGTGGGCGTCGTGGGTTCGGCCGACGGCAGCAGCGTGGCGTAGGCCATGCACTGGGCCTGGTAGGTGTCGCCCAGGCTGGTGTGGATGACGATGGGCGTCTTCACGTAGCCGGCGCCGCTCTGGGGCGTGAAGGCGATCTCGATAATGTGCCGGTCGTTGGGCTCCTCGCCCGCCTTGAAGGCGAAGCCCGCCGCCTGGCACTCGATCTTCTCGATGCTGAAGGGCTGCTTGCCGCGGACGATCAGCCGCTTGGTGACGGTCTCGCCCAGCGGGAGCGAGCCCAGCAACAGCTTCGCCGGCGCGACCGAGATCTCGGGCACCACCCGTCCCTCGACGTCCAGCGGGATCCGCGGGTTGCTCTGGTCACTGGTGACGATCACCAGCTGCTCTTTCAGGAAGCCCGGCTTGGCGGTCGGCTTCAGCCGCACGGTCAGGTTGTACGCCGCGCGGCCGCCGGAGCGTGGCCGCTCGCCGAGCTCGACCTCGAGGTCGCTGCTCGCGCTGCGGACGTCCTGGATCCGCCAGCCGGAGTAGCCGGCGTAGGTCACGGCCACCGACTTCTCGACCGGCTTGCCCTGCTCGACCGAGCCGAAGTTGATCGACCCCGGCTCGAAGACCACATCACCCCGGATGTTGCCGTGCACGCGCAGCTGCACCTGGGCGGGGTAGGGCCTGTCGATGGTGACGGTGAGCGTCGCGCTGTGCAGCCCCGTGAACGTGCGGGTGTTGAACTTGGCGACGATGTAGCCCTTCTCGTACGTCTTGATCGTGTTGTTCTCGATCGACGGCGTCGTGCAGCCGCAGCTGGAGCGGACGCTGGCCAGGTGGATGTCTTCCTTGTAGATGTTGGTGACCTCAAAGCGGTAGACGGTGTCCGCCCCGCGGGCGACGGCCTTGAAGTCGTGGTCCCGCTTCTCGAACATCTTGTTGGCCCACTCTTGGCCCGACGCCGAAGCGGACAACGCGAGGCAGAAGGCGAGGGCCAAGGTGGTGCGGTTGGCGTGCATCGTTTGTCGACTCCTTCGTGTGCCTTGGCTGGCGTTGGGCCGCTTATGGGCCGCCTATGGGCAGCTTTTGGGGCGTGCCGGCAGCTGGCCGGCGGTGCGATTCCGTTCGTCTACGCCGCCCGTACCAATATGCTAACGCTCGGCGGCGGGCGCCGGCATGCAAAAACTGCTCACATCCCGCCGTGTGTCACCACACGCGACGCGTAAGCGGGCCGCCTCTGCTAGCAGGCGAGGCGGTTGTGCTAAACTCCCGCCCGCGGCCACGCGTAGTGTCGTTATCAGCCGCTGGGCGGCCCCAGCTTGATCGGTCTGTGCCCAAGCCCGGCAGATTTTGCAGTTTATCTCGCTTATGCCAGCGGAACACGAACGGCTGACGGTGGTCGGCGTCGGGCTGATCGGCGGCTCGATCGCGTTGGCCGCGCGTCGCACCGGCTTGTGGGGCGAAGTGGTCGGTGTCGCACGCAGCCAGGCGAGCCTCCGCCGGGCCGAGGCCTCGGCCGTCTGCAATCGCATGACCACCGACCTGGCCGAGGCGGCTGGTGGCGCCAGCCTGGTTGTGGTGTGCACGCCAGTCGGAGTGATCGCCCCGACGCTGCTGCAGGCGGCCCCGGCTTGCCCGCCCGGGGCCTTGCTTACGGATGCTGGGAGCACCAAAGCCGGCGTCGTAGCGGCCGTGGAATCCGAGCTCTCCAAGCTCGAGGCCCCGCCCGCGTTTGTGGGCAGCCACCCGCTGGCGGGCGACCACCGCACCGGGCCCGAGCACGCCCGGGAAGACCTGCTGACCGGCCGCCGCGTGGTAATCACGCCGACGCCGCAGAGCCTGCCGGCGGCGGTCGACCGGGTTTCTGCCTTTTGGCGTGCCCTGGGCGCCGACGTGGTGCAGATGGCGCCCGCGGAGCACGACACGGCCGTCGCCCGGACCAGCCACGTGCCGCACGTGCTGGCGGCGGCCCTCGCCCAGGCGACGCCGGGCAGCACGCTGCCGCTGACGGGCGCCGGCTGGCAAGACACCACCCGGGTGGCCGCTGGCGACCCGGCCCTGTGGCGGGATATCTTGCTCGCCAACCGGGAAGAGGTGCTGGCGGGCCTGGGCCCGCTGCTCGCCGTGGTCGACGATTACCGCCAGGCGCTCTCCGAGGGCGACGGCGACCGCATCCTGCAACTGCTCCAGCAAGGGAAGCAACAACGTGACGCTGTGGGAGATTAACGTCCTGCCCGCCGAGGATCAGCCCGATCGCGAGGCGGAGCGGCTGGTCGAGCAGGCGGCCGGCTTGCCCGGTTGCGTAGGGCTGCGGGTGGCGACCGCCCGCGGCTTTTTGCTCGAGTCGCCCACTATGTCGCGGCCGGAAGTAGACCGCGTGGCGGCGGAACTGCTGACCGACCGGGTCGTGGAGACCTCCTGCGTGGGGCCGGCCGGTGCTGCTTGGCCTGCGGGTGAGGCCCCGCCGCGCCTTTCCGGCGCCACGCCGACGGTGCTGCACGTGCTGCCCAAGCCGGGCGTCATGGACCCGGTGGCCTTGAGCACCGCGGCGGCGATCGGCGAACTGGGCATCGCCCCGCCCGAGGTCCGCACCTTCCGCAAGTACTGGCTCGCCGGCGCCGGCGAGCCAGCAGTCGAGGCGATCGGCGGGGTGCTCGCCAACGACGCGATCGAGCAGGTGCACGTCGGCCCGTTGTCGCTCGACCGACTGGGCGCGGGCGGCGAGTACCGGTTCGAGCTGAAGACGGTCCCGCTCGCCGGCCTGGACGACGACGCCCTGATGCGGCTCAGCCGCGAGGGGCAGCTCTACCTGCAGCTGGCCGAGATGCAGACGCTGCAGCGGTTTTTCGGCGAGCTGGGCCGCGACCCCACCGACATCGAGCTGGAGACCCTCGCCCAGACGTGGAGCGAGCACTGCAGCCACAAGACGCTGGCCGGGCGGATCGCCTACCGCGACGAGCGTGGCGAGCGACGCTTCGACAACATGCTCAAGGAGACCATCTTCGCCGCGACCAACCAGCTCCGCCGGCGGTGGGCGGACGACCCGGCCGCAGAAGACTGGTGCGTCAGCGTGTTTGAGGACAACGCGGGCATCGTCCGCTTCGACGACGAAGACAGCCTTTGCTTCAAAGTCGAGACGCACAACCACCCGTCGGCGATCGAGCCCTACGGCGGCGCCAACACGGGCCTGGGCGGCGTGATCCGCGACACGCTGGGCACCGGCCTGGGCGCCAAGCCGGTGGCCAACACCGACGTGTTCTGCTTCGCTCCGCCCGAGACGCCCGACGCCGACCTGCCGCCCGGCGTGCTGCCGCCGCGGCGGGTTATGCGTGGCGTGGTTGAGGGCGTCCGCGACTACGGCAACCGGATGGGCATCCCCACGGTCAACGGCGCGGTGTATTTCGACGGGCGGTACCTGGGCAACCCGCTGGTGTTCTGCGGGGACGTGGGCATCCTGCCCCACGGCATGAGCTTCAAGCGGCCGCGGCCGGGCGACCTGATTGTGGCCATCGGCGGCAAGACGGGCCGCGACGGCATCCACGGCGCCACCTTCTCCAGCGCCGAGCTCACCAGCGAGAGCGAATCCGTCTCCGGCGGCGCCGTGCAGATCGGCAACGCCATCGAAGAGAAGCGGGTGCTGGACGTCTTGCTGCAGGCGCGGGACCAGGGCCTGTACACCGCCGTGACCGACTGCGGGGCGGGCGGCTTCAGCAGCGCGGTGGGCGAGATGGGCGAGGCCATCGGCGCCGAGGTGTGGCTGGACAAGGCGCC
>JBCCQL010000278.1:0-4918 GCA_039024355.1 Planctomycetota bacterium | reverse complement strand
GCGTCGACAACCACGCCAATGGTTTCTTGCCAGGACGGTATTTGACGCCCCCCGCCGGTGCGGCGCCGGCCCTCGCTAGCGGCAGCCGACTTGTCGGCCGGTTGGCTGTCTTCGTCGCTGTCCGTAGTGTCGGCGTCGATCGCATCGACGGCGGGATCGCGATCGGTGGCTTCCTCCGCTGCGAGCTCTTCGGCGTCCGTGTCCAAAACCTCAGCGTTGGGCTCGCCCAGAGGTGTCGGCGGCTCATCGCCAGACTCGGCAGACTCGTTCAGCGAATCGCCTTCGCTCTTGGCGCCCCGGCCTCGGCGCCGGCCACGCCGACGCCGGCGCCGCTTGGGCGGCTTGTCTTCGAGGCCATCCTCAGGAGCCGCGTCTCCCGATGCGTCTTCCGTGTGCTCGGACGACGCAGGTAGGTCGATCACCGAGCCGTCAACTGCCGCCAGCTCAGCGCCATTTGCTTGCTGCTCAGGCTCGGCCGGCGGTGCGGGCTCCCTGGTGGCGGCCGGCGCGGGGGGCGGGGGCGGCGGGGCCTTCGTCTTGCGCCCAGCGAATGGGAACCAATCCGGCAGCGATAGCTTCGACATGCCGCTAAACGCAGCCTCCGGCATTTCTGGCGCCGCGATGTCTGGCCCGTCTTCGGCGGGCGACTCTGGTTCCGCCGCCGCCGACTTGGCCTCTGCCTTTTCAGGATAAGGCGCCTCGACTTCGGTGTCCTCGCCCTCGGCACGGATATCGTGCTCAGGTACCGCCGAGTCGACCTGCGGCGTCGATGGCTCGCGTTGGGCGTCGGTGGTGGCAGAGGGCTGCTCTACCGGAGGTACCGCCGGCAGGGCGGCGATTGATTCGCCGGAATCAATGTGCCGGGCGTCGGCGCCCTCAGCCCGAGCGTCGTCAGCGTCAGCATCGTGAGCCTCAGCGTCACCGGCCCCGGCGTCACCGGACTTGGCGGCAGCGTCGGCCGGTGAGTCGATGCCAAAATCATCCAACAGGTCATCCCAGCCGCTCGCCGGACGCACGGGCTCGTAGTCTTCGTCCGGGATGATGCTCTGCGGTTCCGGGCCCGCCTTCGCCTGGGGCTGCTCGCGAGGCTGCGGGTTGGATTCGATCCCGAGATCGCCCAGCAACGCGGCCCAGTTATCGTCGGCGGGTCGTTTGTCTTCCGGCATAGGTGGCACTTTGCTTGTCGTTTGGCTCGCCTGCCTAGTGGCGGGCAGGTATGGCTGGTTCAGCAACGCCCGCTGTGGCTACGCGGGCTGCCGTTTCGTGCCCACGCGGCGACCGTTCGCGAGTTCGAGCCACGTCGACATCTGGCAGGGAGTCGCCGCTGAGTTGCTGTCTGCGGTATGCTCTCGCTTCAAAGCCCGCCTCGCGGCACACTGCCCGCGGGCGGATATGAGTCGGTTTCATTGATCGCGAGTATAGGGCGTGTTCTCGCGGGGAAAAAGGCGTTCGCGGCGTCATCGCGTTGGCGCCACGCCACGGTCGTATTCATCGAGGAAGAAATGTCTGCGTCGCAAGACCTCCAGGGCGTGGCGCCTGATGACGCTGCGCCCTCTGCTGATGTGGTTGTATCGGGCCACATCATCGACAGCTTAATCCTGCCGAAAGTGCTGGACTCCATCACCGCGGCGGGCGGGGCGTTCAAGATCAAATCGATCAACATCGGCCAGGCCCGGAGCGACCCCAGCCACGCCCTGATCGAGGTGCTGCCGGGCGAGCAGACCCCGCTGGAGGAAATCCTGGCTCAGATCGCCGACCACGGCGCCGTCCCCGCCGACACCGTGGACGCGACGACCGAGCCCGCCGACATCAACGGCGCCTTTCCCGAGGGCTTCTACAGCACGACGAATCAGCGGACCGAGGTCCGGCTCGCGGGCAAGTGGCGGCCGGTGGGCGACCAAGAGATGGACTGCGGCATCGTGGTCGACGCCGCCGGCGCCCCGCGGTGCGTCCCGATGACCGACGTGCAGACCGGCGACGCCGTGGTGATAGGCCACGCCGGCGTGCGGGTCTTCCCGCCTGCCCGCGAGGCGGGTGGTGACGCCTTTGGCTTTATGAACAGCGCGGTCTCCACCGAGAAGCCGAAGGGTGTGCTGATCGCCCAGATCGCGCGGCTGCTGCACGACAACCGAAAGGCCGACGGCAAGACGCTGGTCGTCGGCGGCCCGGCGATTATCCACACCGGCAGCGGCCCGCTGCTCAGCGAGCTCATCCGCGCGGGCTACGTCGACCGGCTCTTCGCGGGCAACGCGTTAGCAACGCACGACATCGAGCAGGCGTTCTTCGGCACCAGCCTGGGCGTGCACCTGGAGGACGCCTCGCTGGCCGAGGCGGGGCACGAGCACCACCTGCGGTCAATCAACCGCATCCGCCGGGCGGGCTCCATCGCCCAGGCGGTGGAGTCGGGCCTGCTCACCTCGGGCGTCATGCACGATTGCGTCAAGCACGGCGTCGAGTACCTGCTGGCGGGAAGCATCCGCGACGACGGCCCGCTGCCCGATGTGATAACCGACGCCCTCGAAGCCCAGCGACGCATGCGCGAGGCGACGCGCGACGTCACCTTCTGCCTGATGATCGCCACCACGCTGCACTCGATCGCTGTTGGCAACCTGCTGCCCGCGTGGGTCAAGGTCGTGTGCATCGACATCAACCCCTCGACGGTGATCAAGCTCAACGACCGCGGCAGCTTCCAGACCGTCGGGCTGGTGACCGACGTCGAGCCGTTCCTGAGGGCGCTGGTCGCCGAAGTGAAGTCGCTGGAGGCGTTGGAAGACTAGCCGCTGATGCACGCGGATACACGCAGATGCGTGCGGTCCAAAGCGTGCCGGCAGCGCGAACACTCTCGCCGAACGAAGCCGACTAGGATTGTTCTTGCCGCACGGCACGATGCTTAACACCCGCCGCCGGTACTAAGTGGGAAAGCCATCCGCGTTCATCCGTGTTCATCCGCGGCTCATTCGCTGCGTGAAAGAGAACTATGCCCCGAATCCTAATGTGCCCGCCGGACTTCTTCGGCATCGAGTATGAGATCAACCCTTGGATGAACGTCCAAGTGGCCGTCGATCACACGCTGGCGGTCGAGCAGTGGACGGCGCTGCACACGCTGCTGCGTGACGCGGGGGCAGAGATCGCATTGCAGCCCGCCGTCGAGGGCCTGCCCGACCTGGTGTTCACCGCTAACGCTGCGCTGATCTACAAGCAAACAGCGGTGCTGGCCCGCTTCAAGCACCAGCAGCGGCAGGGCGAAACGCCGCACGACCGGGCGTGGCTGGAGGCACACGGATTTCAGGCGGTCGACCCGCCGGGTGGCGACGAAGCGGCGCGGGCGTTCGAGGGCGCCGGCGACGCCCTGTTCTGCGGCGACACGCTGTTCGCCGGCTACCGCAAGCGGAGCGACGCCGCCGGCGCCCAGGAGATCGGCGCCCTGCTGGGCGTGCGGGTGCTGCCGCTAGAACTGGTGTCGGACCACTTCTACCACCTCGACACGTGCTTCTGCCCGCTGTCGCCTGAGGAGGCCATCTACTACCCGGGCGCGTTCGACGACTACGGCCGGCGGGTCCTTCAGGCAAGCGTCGGCAAGCTGATCGAAGTTGAAGAAGACGAAGCCCGTGCGTTTGCGTGCAACGCCGTGGTGGTCGGGCGGCGGGTCTTCACCAACACCGGCTGCCCCGGGCTTCACGACCGCTTGGCGGGCGAGGGGTACCAGCCAACGGCCACTCCGCTGGGTGAATTCGTCAAGGCGGGCGGCAGCGCGAAGTGCCTGACGCTGCGGCTGGACGGCGAAGAGGCGGCCGGCTGGCGCGACAGCGGGTCCTGAGTTGCGCACCGGCGCAAAAAGAGGCCCGCCCGGGTTCAGCAACCCCGGACGGGCCTTCCCCACTCCCGCGAAGATCTTCCCGCGTCTTGTGCCGCCAGCGGTGGGCGTCAGTCGAGGTCGTCAACAAACAGCGAGCCGTTGTCCGCCACGTTGAAGAGCGGCCGCCACGGGCTGCGGTACCACTGCTTGCCGCGGGCGCCGTAGTGCCACACCAGGTTGATGCCGATGTTCCACCCCTCTTCGGTCGCCTCGGCCTCGAGCGCGCCGCCCTCGCTGGGGATGAAGTAGGTGAACCCCGTCTGGATCGACCAGCGTTCGTTGAGCGGGGCGTACAGGTCCGCGCCCAGGATCGTGTGGTGCTGGTCGTTGCCGCCAATAAGCCAGCGGAACTCGCCGCCCGTCCGGCCGTGGTAGCGGTAGAACAGCAGGTACTGGTCCGTGGCGGCCAGCGTCGGCCCAGTGCTGGTGTCTTCGCTGGTGCCCGACGCGAACTGGAAGCCGAACTCGTGCCCGTGCTTGTTGGTGGTGCTGATCAGGCCACGCACCTGGCTGAAATTGATCGAGCCCTGTCGCTCGTCCTGCAGCAGGTCGTAGACCAGGCCGTACTGCACGCCGACCGGCTCGCGGCGGAACATGCCGGCCGTGAAGAAGTGCTGCGTGTGCGAGTCCCGCTCGCCATTGGCGAACGACCCGCTGAGCTGGCTGTGCACCGCCTGGTAGCCAACCTGGTAGCCCAGGCCGGGCCACGGCAGCCACGACATCCGGCCGCCGATGTTGAAGCCCTCGTGGAAGCCGAAGGTCCCGGCGTCGCGGTTGGCTGCCGCGTTATCCAGCGGGCTCTTGAAGCCCTGGACGCCGGCGAACAGCACCACCTCTTTGATTGGCGGAAGGTAGATGCAGATGGGGATGGCGCCGCGCTCGTGGCAGCCGCCTAGGCTTGGCGGGCAACAGCCACCGACGCAGCTGCCGCAGCAGCCGACGTCGCCGCACACGCAGTCGCCGCAGGCTTCGCCCCCTACGACGGGGCCTTCCACCACACAGCCGCAGCCGGGCTCAACGCAGCCACACCCGGGTTCTACGATCGCGCAGCCCGGCTCAGGG
>JBCCQL010000277.1:0-4923 GCA_039024355.1 Planctomycetota bacterium | reverse complement strand
CCGCGCGGGCGTGGTGAAGGTGGCCCGCCTAGAAACCGGCGAGACGGCGCCGCCGGGCTTTGTGCCCGTTGGGTTCGAGACCTGCGCGTCGCTGCGGTTGGACCCGCAACGGCTGTTTGACGACATCGCGTCGCTGTACGACAAGTTCCAGTACAAGGGCGCCTTCCGCAAGCTGGTGGCGGACAACTTGTCGGCCAACCTGCCGATCGACTTCGAGCAAGACTTTGTCGGCAACCTCACCGGCTCGCTGTTCTACATCACCGGCTACGACGACACCGGCCGCTCGTTTGGCGCCAAGCCCAACGTGGCCGTCGGCGTGAAGGATGTCGAGGCGGCGCAGGCGTCGCTCACCAAGCTCCAAGCGCTCGAGCCGGACGACATGGTGGAGCAGTCGCTCGGGTCGGTCACCTACTACGAACTGGTCAACGCCGGGCCGGGGCGCCGCCGCCCGCGCGAGGAGCGCCCGTTCATCCCGTGCGTCGGCCTGATCGGCGAGCATCTGGTCGCCTCGCAATCGACGCAGGTGTTCCGCCAGATGGTCGAGGCGCACGAAGGATCACGGCCACGCCTGGTGGAGTCGCTGCAGCACCGGCTGGTCATGAGCCGGCTGAAGCGCATGACCGGCGGCCGCCCCCTCTCCGCCGTGCTGTACCGGGACTCCGAGCCGGGCATCCGCCACATGCACCAGATGGCGACCTCCGACAAGAACCGCGAACGGCTCGACCGCTTCGCCGAGGACGTGACCTTCCTGCGTTACGTCCGCGACGTCCTCGACGGCGCCGACATCCCGCCGGTGGAAACCCTGCTGCGGTACAGCACGCCCGGCGGCAGCGCAATCGTCGATACGCCAACCGGCTGGAGCATGATCGGCTTCTCGTTCAAGCCACCCGAGCGGTGAAAGCACGCCGGGGTGTTGCGTCCGCCCAGCGTCACCTTGGTGCTATTGCTGCCCACGGCCCCGGACCAGGCTGGCGCCGGCGGCCCGGAGGCCGTCGCGGTTGACCATCGCCTCGAAGTTCAGCCGCAGGCCGTCGACGCTCGCCTGAAAAGACAGACGCGGTCGGCCGCCTTCGGGGCGTTCCGTCGGCTTGGGGATCGGGCGGCCACGCAGGGCGTTGGTGACACGCTGCTGCCATTCGAGGTAACCGGTTGGGCAGAGCGTGCCGGACCACGCGTCGCGCGGCGTGGCGTTGCTCGCCGATGCGTTGGCAGCTTTCGGCGACGCCTGGATCTGCTTGGCGAGTGTAGCGGCCTGCGGCCAGGGAAAATCGGTCAGCAGGGCTGCACGGGATTGGCCGTCCACCCGGCCGGGGATCGCCACCAATCGCCAGCTGTACACGCCTCCGGAGCCGTAAAACCGCTCCAGCAGCAGCTTGATTTCTTCCGACACGCCGACGTCCAACGCCTCAAGCATATCGACCGAAAACTCAACGCCGCGTAGGCCGTCGCGATTGAAGTCCGTCGCGTCGAACCGCAGCGCGGTCTCCGCCTCGGAAGCTTCTACAACCTCGTTCCACCGGGCGGCGAGCACACGGAGCGACGCAGCCAGCTGATCGGCGTCGTCAACGGTAAGCAAGGCGGCCTGGTTGGAGTAGAGCGGCAGGCCGGTGTCGCGGTGGACGATCGCGGCGTCGAACCATTGCACCTGCCGCAGGGCGGCGGCGGCCGCGTCAGCAAACCGCGCGTATGCGTCTGCGGGGAAGCGGTCGGCGCCGATTTCATCGGATCGCCCCTGCGTGTAAGCGAGCAGCAGGCGGCTCAACGTGTCTGCGGCCGGACCGCGGCCCGATCCCCGCAGTGAGCCGATAGCGGACGCCGCGACACCCGCCGGCAGGCTCCGCCCGACGCTCCCCGCCTGGCTGGCCGGCCGTTGGAGCAGCGTGGCCGTAGTACGCCAGCGGAGCCCGCCGCTCGGCGTTGCGGCGACGCCGGTGTGCACGCCGGCGAGACGACGCTGGGCGAACCCAACCAGCGGCGGGTTGGTAGCGACCGCCGCGTCGAGCGCTGCAACGGTTGGCGGCCAGCGGAGCAGGCCGCGGAGCGCCCACCGACGGCGGTTGCCGCCGGGCGCCCGCTCCGCACGTTCTTGCAGCCACGCCAGACCGCTAGCAGAGAACTCGACAGCAACATCGTCCGGCGTGTGCGTGGCAGGACCCGGTGGGATTACTCCCGCCGCCGGATTAGGCGTCGCCCCGCGCTCCTGCTTGGCCGCCGCCCGGAGCAACTCGACGTTGTCGAGCGAGCCAACCAGCACCCATCGATCGCAGGGGGCCAGGCAGAGGTCGACTCCAAGCAGCGTGGCGACACCGACCTCGCCCGTGATTTCGCCCCCGACACGCTCGACGGCCCCCGCGAAATCCGCCAAGGGGAGCATCGCGAACACGACGGGCTCACCGTCCGCATCGGGCTTCGCCTGGGCGCCGGGCTTGGCCAAGCCGACGACCAGCCGGTCGCTGGTCAGGGATAGCTCGCTGAGGCCGGCCGCCGTGCGGATCGAATCGAGCACCGGCGTGTAGTCGAACGCGAGGTCAAGCAGCACTTGCTCGACGCGGACTTCGAGCGAGTCGAGGTCTCCCGGCGCCGTGCAGATCGCCAGCCACCCGGCCGGCAGGTACGCACGCCACGCTTCCGCGGCGTCGGGCTGACCGCGTGCGCCCGGCTCGTCTTTGGGCGCGGACTCTTTGGCATTCCCCGCCGTGGGCGGCGCCGGCGCGGCGGGATCGGCAGCAACAGCCTGGGCGTGCGAAGGCGATACGCCGGCTGCTAGCAGAGCGGCGCCAGCCGCCAGCGGCAGATACTTGGCCCGCATCATCGGAAGACTCGCATTCGCCGGCGTCGCCGCCGACAACACCCACGCGGCGCCGCTTGGTTTATCCGCTGATCACCCCAGCATTGCCTGAGCGCGGGCGACAACCGCTTCGCTGGTGATGCGGCGTTGCTCGTACACCTCATTGTACGGCGCCGAGGCGCCGAAGGTCGTCATGCCGATGAACTCTCCGTCGAAGCCCAGGTACCGGTCCCAGCCCTGCCGCACGCCCGCCTCGATAGCAATCCGCTTCGTCACGCCGGCCGGCAGCACGGTCTCTTGGTACGCGGCGTCCTGGTCCTCGAACAGCTCGAACGAGGGCACGCTGACCAGCCGAACCGCGGCGCCCGAAGCAGCCAACGTTTGGTAGGCCTCCATGGCGATGGCCACCTCGCTTCCAGAGGCCATCAAGATGACGTCGGGCGACGGCTTGCTGTCGGCAAGCACGTAGGCGCCTCGGGCGGCGTGCGACGCGGGTGCGAAGGCGCCCCGATCAATCGTCGGCAGGTTCTGCCGCGTCAGCACGAGTGCTGTGGGCCGCTTCGTCTCTTCGACCGCGCTACGCCAAGCGGCGGCGGCCTCGTTGGCGTCGCCCGGGCGGATGACTACCAGGCCGGGGATCGCGCGGCAGGCGGCCAGCTGTTCCACGGGCTGGTGCGTGGGACCGTCCTCACCCACGCCAATCGAGTCGTGCGTAAAGACGTAGATCACCGGCAGGTGCATGATCGAGCTGAGCCGCATCGCCGGACGGAGGTAATCGCTGAAGACAAAAAACGTGGCGACATACGGCCGCAGACCGGCGAGCGCCATGCCGTTGCCGGCGGCGGCCATCGCGTGCTCGCGGATGCCGAAGTGCAGGTTGCGCCCGCCGTAGTTGTCGGGCGAAAAACTCTCGGCCCCGTCGACCAGCGTCTTCGTCGAAGGCGCCAAGTCCGCCGACCCGCCGACCAGCCAGGGCAGGTTCTTTGCCACGCCGTTCAGGGCTTTGCCGCCGGAGCCCCGCGTAGCCATGCCCTTGGCGTCGGCGGGGAACTCTGGCAGGGCGGCGTCCCACCCGGCGGGCAGCTCGCCGGCCCAGATAGCCCGCAGCTCATCCGCCAGCGCGGCGTGCTGGTCCGCGTAGTCTGCGAACGTAGCGTCCCACGCCGCGCGACGGTCGGCCCCGCGGGCGCCCAGGCTCTCAGCGAAGTGGGCCGGCACCTCCTCGGGCACGTAGAACTGCTCGTCCGCGGGCCAGCCGTAGGCCTGCTTGGCGAGCTTGATCTCGTCGTCGCCCAGCGGCGAGCCGTGCGCGCCGGCGGTGCCGGCTTTGTTGGGCGCGCCGAAGCCGATGACGCTCTTGACGATGATGAGCGTCGGCGACGCATCATTCGCCTTGAACGCGCCGATCGCCTGGTCGAGCGCAGCCAGGTCGTTGGCGTCGTCGACCCGCAGCACCTGCCAGCCAAGGCCCGCGAACCGCTTGGCGACGTCCTCAGAGAAGGCGAGGTCGGTGCCGCCCTCGATGGTGATCTGGTTGTCGTCGTACAGCCAGCACAGGTTCGACAGCCGGAGGTGCCCGGCCAGGGACGCGGCTTCGCACGCGACGCCCTCCATCAGGTCGCCGTCGCTGCACTGCACGTAGGTGTTGTAGCCGAACAGTTCGCACCCGGGCTTGTTGTAGCGGGCGGCGAGCCACCGCTCTGCCAGGGCCATGCCGACGCTGTTTGCGCACCCCTGGCCGAGCGGCCCGGTGGTTGTCTCGACGCCGGTTGTGTGCCCTACCTCGGGGTGGCCCGGCGTGAGGCTGTCGAGCTGGCGGAACGCCTTCAGGTCGTCCAGCGACAGGGCCGGCTCGCCGGTGGGCTTGCCCGACTTATCCAGCTGCTGAACACCCGCCAGGTGGATCATCGAGTACAGCAGCATCGACGCGTGGCCGCACGACAGCACATACCGGTCGCGGTTTGGCCACAGCGGCGCCGCCGGGTCGTAGTCCATCACGTCGGCCCACAGCTTGTACGCCACCGGCGCCAGGGCCATCGGCGTGCCGGGGTGGCCGCGGTTGGCGGCCGGCACGCCGGCCATGCTGAGCGTGCGGATCGTGTTGATGGCGGTCGTCGATACGTCGAGCGTCGATG
>JBCCQL010000276.1:0-4938 GCA_039024355.1 Planctomycetota bacterium | reverse complement strand
TTCGCGCGTATCCGCGTCATTCGCGGGCAAAAAAGCGAGCCGCAACGGACCGCCCCCCGCTAGCCGCCGGCGCCGAAGCCACGGCTGAAGCCGGCGCCCGGTCCAAACCCGGGGCGTGGGGCGAAGCCCCCCGGCACGCCAAAGCCGGGCTGCGGGCCGTACGCGCCGCTGGGCGGGAACGGGGCACGGAACCGCGGGTCGCCAAACGCCCCGCCCGGCAGCGATGGGCCGTAGGTCGGGTTGAACGCGTCGCCCGGCAGGCCGTACACGGCCCCCAGCGGCACCGGCTGGTTCTGGAAGAAAAAGCTGCCCGAGAGCAGCGACTGCCGCCACGCGTCGTGGAAGCGCTCCCACTCGGCGTCCAGCCCCCCGCGGCCGTTTCCGAAGTTCTGCACCTCGTAGGTCGAGTCCACCGAGCCGTCGGCGCCCCGCAGCGTGGTGCGGATGCGGCGGTATCGGCTTGTCACCATCCGCTGGTCCGCCAGCTCCTCGACGGGCGCCACCCGCTGGTACTGCGCGACGCGGGCGCCGGTCACCGGGTCGTGCGTGTAGGTGCTGGGGGCGAAGACCCAGCTCGGCGGGCCGGCGTGGGCCGTAGTGGCGAGCACGGCCAACGCGGCGGTCATGGATGTCAGCCGCACAGCGGGCGTCCAGCGGAAGGCTTGGTGCATGGTGGGCGGTGCGGAAGAGGGGCGGGGGGAGAAGAGTGAGGTGAGAAGAGCGAAGTGAGAAGAGCGAAGTGAGAAGGGTGAAGGGTGAAGGGTGAAGGGTGAAGGGTGAAGGGTGAAGGGTGAAGGGTGGGCGTGGGTTATTCGCTGTCGGCCGCTGGCGGCTTGGTGCGTTTCTTCAGCTCCTTGGCGTCGGCGTCCCACCAGTACTCGTACGGCGGCGCCAGCTCCGGCAGCTCCATGCCCCACTTGTCCATCAGGGCCATGAACGCCTCGTGCGACTTGGGGTAGCCGTCGATCTGGGCCTGGATCTCGACCTGCCGCAGGATGTTCTTCAGCTGCACGTCTTCGCCGGCGGCACGCACGCCGCCGATCGCCTGGGCGATGGCGCCCCCCTGCTTGGCGATGGAGCCCTTTTTGTAGTCGTCCCGGGTAACGGCGCTGGGCTCCTCGGCGTCCATCGCCTGTTGCTGCGCTGCGGCCGCCGCGGCCTCGGCCTCCGCAGCCTTTGCTTTTGCGGCGTCGGCCTTGGCTTCTCGCTGTGCGATTTCTGCGGCGATGCCGCCTGCCTTGCCTGCCGGCTTTTCGCCCCCGGGGCCGCCGCAGCCCGACAGCCAAACGAGCGTTGCCCCGCTGAGAGCCAGGGCCATGTATCGGAGCAGGCGGTCCATGAAAGTGCCGGGGGAAGGGTGAGGTGTGAAGGGCTTGGGGCGTTGTCGTGTTTGGCGGCTTGGCTAGTCGAGGCGCCAGTCTCGCATTGCGGCCAGCATCTCGTGTTCGGTCCGGTCGACCGTCAGCGGCGTCAGCGTCACGCGGTCGCCGCGGATGCCGGCCAGGTCGCTCCGCTCGTTGATCTGCGGGTCGGGCAGCGTGCCGGCCGCCCAGTAGTAGCGGCGGTTCTTGGGGTCGCGCCGCTCGTCGTACACGGCCGGCCACGCGCTGACGTTCATGGGGGCAATCAGCAAGTCGCGGGCCGCAGCGTCGGGGTCCACGGTTTTGCCGAGGGATTCGTCCGTCGCCGAGGTTGGGATGTTGAGGTTGTACAGCAGGTGGCCCCGCCAGGCGTTGTTCTTTCGCATCATCTCGATCACCCGCACAGCGATCTCCGCCGCCGGGGCGAAGCGCGGGTGCTCGTCGTACTCCAGGCTCACGGCCAGCGCGGGCCGCTCGTTCAGGGCGGCCTCGGTCGCCGCGGCCACGGTGCCGGAGTACAGGACGTTGATGCCCACGTTCAGCCCGCCGTTGATGCCGCTCACCACCAGGTCGGGCGGCTGGTCGCAGAACTTGGCCAGGGCCAGCTTCACGCAGTCGGCCGGGCTGCCCTCGACGGCCCAGCCCAGCCGCCGCTCGGCGCCGCGGGCGTCAGCCGTGAACACCTCTTTGGCCATCAGCGGCGTGAGGAAGGTGATCGAGTGCCCGACGCCGCTCTGCTCCGTCGCGGGGGCGACCACCGACACCTCGCCCAGCCGCTCCAGCGCCCGCCGCATCGCGTCGAGCCCGGGGGCGTAGATGCCGTCGTCGGTGGTCAAAAGAATGTGCATGCCGACATGATACGGGGGCCGGCCGGGGCGTCGAGAAGCGAACCGCCAAGCACGCCAAGGTCGCCAAGAATGCTCGACGCGTTGCGGCGCCGCCTGCGTTGAAAACGCGGGGTGTTCGCGGTTGCGGCACTACCGGCCAGCGGTCCGCCGCCGCCAATCGATCTTCTCACGGCCTTCGCGCTCTCGGCGTCCTTGGCGGTTCCGCTGCGAAACCAGATACTGGGCGGCTCCCGCTAGCAAGCAAGAAGGAACGATCCCCATGGCCGGCATCGCCGACGAGAAGGTTCTGGTGCTCGACTTCGGCTCGCAGTACGCGCAGCTCATCGCCCGCCGCGTTCGCGAGCAGCACGTCTACTGCGAGATCGTCCGCAGCGACATCACGGCCGAGCGGGTTCAAGAATTGGCGCCGAAGGGCGTCATCCTCTCCGGCGGCCCCAACAGCGTGTACGACGCCGGCGCCCCGCAGTGCGACCCGGGCCTGTTCGCCCTGGGCATCCCCGTGCTGGGCATCTGCTACGGCATGCAGCTGGCGTGCAAAGCGCTCGGCGGCGAGGTGCGCAACGTCTCAACCCGCGAGTACGGCCGGGCCCACTGCACGGTTTTGGAAGCCGGTACCGAAGCGGGCACGGGCGGCGGCGGCTTGTTCGAGGGCGTCCAGCCCCAGACCGAGGTCTGGATGAGCCACGGCGACCAGGTGACCGACATCGCCCAAGACTTCACGCCGCTGGCCGCCACGGACACCTGCCCCTACGCCGCGGTGCGGCACAACCGCCTGCCCGTCTACGGCCTGCAGTTCCACCCGGAGGTGACGCATTCTGTGGAGGGCAAAACCGTCCTGGGCAACTTCCTGCGCAACATCTGCGGCGCGACCGGCGCGTGGCGGCTGGGCGACTTCGCGGAGCAGGCCATCGCCGCCGTCCGCCAGCGCGTGGGCGGCGACCGCGTGATCTGCGGCCTGTCCGGCGGGGTCGACTCGTCGGTGGTCGCCGCGCTGTTGGCCCGCGCCATCGGCCCGCAGCTCACGTGCATCCTGGTCGACAACGGCCTGCTGCGGAAAGACGAAGAGCGGGCGGTCGTCCAAGAGTTCACCGAGCACTTCCAGACCGACCTGCACGTGGTGCACGCCGAAGACGAGTTCCTCGCCAAGCTCGCGGGCGTCAGCGACCCGCAGCAGAAACGCAAGATCATCGGCGCCACGTTCATCGACTGCTTCAAGCGTGAGGCGGACAAGGTCTCCGGCGCCAAGTACCTGGCCCAGGGCACGCTGTACCCGGACGTCATCGAGTCCGGCGGCGCCACCGACGGCCCGGCCGCCAACATCAAGCTGCACCACAACGTGGGCGGCCTGCCCGCCGAGCTCGGCTTCGAGCTCATCGAGCCGCTGCGCGACCTGTTCAAGGACGAGGTCCGGCGGCTCGGCCTGCAGCTCGGCCTGCCGGAAGAAATCGTCTGGCGCCACCCGTTCCCGGGGCCCGGCCTGGCGGTCCGCTGCCTTGGCGCGGTCACCAAAGAAAAGCTTGACACCCTCCGCGAGGCGGACGCGATTGTGGTGGGCGAGATCAAGGCGGCCGGCCTGTACCGCTCCACCAGCCAGGCGTTCGCCGTGCTGCTGCCGGTGCAGAGCGTCGGCGTGATGGGCGACGGCCGCACTTACGAGGACGCCCTGGCCGTGCGGTGCGTGACGACCGACGACTTCATGACCGCCGACTGGAGCCACCTGCCGCACGACCTGCTGAGCCGCATCTCGACCCGCATCATCAACGAGGTCCAGGGCGTCAACCGCGTGGTGTACGATATCAGCAGCAAGCCGCCGGCGACGATCGAGTGGGAGTAGACGAGGCGTGCCACAGAAGACACGCGACCTGGTCAAGAAGCGAGAGGCCGCCTGCTTCGTCAATCGCGGCGGCAAAGGTAGCCACCGGAACTACGAGCACGACACGGGGGTGCGTGTCACGGTCTCAGGCAGGCTGGGCGACGACGCCAAGCGGTATCAAGAGCGAGAGGTCGAGCACAAGGTTGCCGAGGTAAGCAATGAGTGACGGCGCCCGCTACGTGAAGATTGTCGAGTGGTCTGAGGAGGACGGCTGCTTCGTTGGCCAGTGCCCGGGCGTAATCGGCCCCTGCTGCCACGGAGACGACGAGGCCGCCGTGTACGCCGAGTTGTGCGGCATCGTAGACGAATGGATGGCCACGCTGCGGCGGGACGGCAAGCCCCTCCCACAACCAACCGCGGGGACGGGCATCGCCGAGAGGATGGCTTGAGCCCACACCTGGCTGGCCGCCCCGCTACAGTCCTACGGGAAGAGCAAAATCCGAAGGCCGTCAACCTATGTGGAAGCTCACGAAGCTGGTTGCTTTCTGCGTTGCGGGCGTCGTTGCCCTGCTTGCAGCGGCCGCGGCGTTCAGCCTGTTGTCGCCGCCGCCGGCGCTGGTGATCAGCAAGCAGGCGACCGTGATCACGCAGCCGCTGACCGCCGAGGGGCTGCCCGACTACGAGGCGCACCTGCTCAACCGGGGCCGCGAGGGCGTCACGCCCGACAACAACGCGGCGGTGCTGCTGGTCGAGGCGCTCTGGCCGGCCGAGATCGCCCCGGCCGACCAGCCGGCCGTGCTGCAGGCCCTGGGCATGACCGAGGCGCCGAGCGGAGAGACCGCGCTCATCCCGACGGACGACCCGGGGTTGATGGCGGAGCTGGAAGAGCAGTTTGGCGCCGCCGCCGACGAGGCCC
>JBCCQL010000275.1:0-4951 GCA_039024355.1 Planctomycetota bacterium | reverse complement strand
TCGAGGACGCCATCACCCGGCTGGTCCTGCCCAGCCTGTACGAAGAGGCCCGGCGGGAGCTGAACGAGGCGGCCGAGGCGCACGCCCTGGAGGTCTTCGCACGCAACCTGCGGAGCCTGCTGCTCGCCGCGCCGGCGCCCGGCAAGCGGGTGCTGGGCGTCGACCCCGGCTACAAGACCGGGTGCCACTACGCGGCGATGGACGCCCTCGGCCGGGTGCTGCAGGCCGAAGGCGGCGCACCCGCCACGGGCACGCTGCAGATCATCGGCGACGACCGGGCGGTGGCCGCTTCGCGGAAGCGGCTGGCCGCGCTGATCACGGGGCACGCGATCGACCTGATCGCCCTGGGCAACGGCAAGGCGTGCCGGTCGACCGAGGCGTTCATCGCCGCCGTCTTGGCCGAGGAGCTGCCCGAGAGTGGCGCCCGCTACGCCATCGTCAACGAGGCGGGCGCCAGCGCGTACTCCACCAGCACCATCGGCCGCGAGGAGCTGCCCGACCTCGAGCCGCCGGCGCGGTGCGCGGTCTCGATCGGGCGCCGGCTGCAAGACCCGCTGGCGGAGCTTGCGAAGATCGACCCGGCCAGCGTCGGCGTCGGCCTCTACCAGCACGACCTCCGCGACAAGCCGGCCGCCGAGGCCCTCGAAGACGTGGTGGCGGCCTGCGTCGGCTGCGTGGGCGTCGACGCCAACACGGCCGGCGCCGCGCTGCTGCGGCACGTGCCGGGGCTCAATCCCCTGACCGCACGCCGTGTGGTGCAGCACCGGGCCGAGCACGGCGCCTTCGCCACGCTCGACGCGCTGCGCGAAGCCATGAAGCTCAGCGACGCCGCCTACCAGCAGGCGGCCGGCGTGCTGCGGATCGCCGGCGGCGACAACCCGCTGGACGCCACACGCGTGCACCCCGAGAGCTACGCCACGGCCGAGGCCCTGCTGGCGGAGCTGGGCGCCACGCCGCAGACGCTCGGAGACGCCGACGCCCTGGCCAAGCTGCAACAGGCCGCGGCGGCTTGCGACCGGCCGGCCCTGGCCGCGGAGCTGGGCGTCGGCCCCCGCAAGCTCGATCAGCTGCTGGACGCGCTCACCAAACCGGGCGCCGACCCGCGGGCCGCCTCCCCCGGGCCCATCACCCGGCGGGCGGTGGTGAAGCTGGAGGACCTGCAGCCGGGCGCAGAGCTGCGTGGCACGGTGCAGAACGTCGTAGACTTTGGGGCGTTCATCGACATCGGGCTACGCGACAGCGGGCTGGTGCACATCAGCCGCATGAGCACCGGCTACGTCAGCAGCCCGCACGACCTGGTGGCCGTGGGCGACGCGGTGCGGGTGTGGGTGGCGTCGGTCGACGCCGATAAGCGGCGTGTGGCGTTGTCCTTGGTCGAGCCGGGAAGCGAGACCAAGAAGCCGGCGCGTGGCCCCCGCCGGCGTGGCGGCCCGCCGCGCTCTGGCGGCAAGGGGGGCGCCGGTTCTGGGCAGCCGGCCGCAACGGGCGATTCCACCGACGCCACGGGGGCGCCGAAAACCGCCAGCGGTAGAAGCGGCAGCGCCGGAAAAAGAACCGGCGATGGGCAACGGGGCTCGCAGCAGGGCAATCAACGGGGCTCGCAGCAGGGCGGGCGGCCACGCCACAAGCAGGGCGGCCGCGGCAAGCCCGGCCGCAAAGACTCCGCGCGGCACTCCGGCCGGCGCCCCACGACCTACGAGACCCGCAGCAAGGCGCCGCCCAAGCCGATCACGCCCGAGATGGAGCAAGGCGCCGAGGCGATGCGGACCTTCGGCGACCTGCTGCAGTTCCACCGCAAGAAGTCGCAGCCCAGCGGCAAGCCTGAAGAACCACCCACCGGCAAGCCCGAAGAGCAGCCCACGGCGCCACCCGCAGAGCAGCCGGCAAAAGCCTCCGACGGCACGCAGGGCGAGAAGCCCGACGAAAACCGGCCGGACGAGAACCTGCCGCCGCAGGCATGACCCCGCCACCGCAGGCATAACCCTGCCGCCGCGGGCATGACTCTGCTGCCGCAGGCATAGAGCTGCTGCCGCCGCAGGCGTCATCACCGCCCCGCGGACGGGCTGTTGGCGGGCGCCGGCCGCCGGTACGATCCTGTGCCACGACCGCCCACCGTTCCCCACCACCCGCGAGACGGCGATGGACTTCCGCGAGCGCCTGCAGAAAGCCGCGAACCGGGGCGCCGCCACCCGCGCGACACGCGAGGACGCCAAGCAGGCCGAGGCGATCAGCGAAGAGGAGTCCCGCCGCCGGCACTCGCAGCACCGCCTGTCGCTGAGCGAGCACCTCGAGGCGTGCCTCAAGCAGCTGGCGGACAACTTCCCAGGCTTCCGCTACGAGACCATCGTCGACGAGCGTGGCTGGGGCGCCGCCGTGTCACGCGACGACCTGGGCATCGAGCGCGGCAAACGCAAAAACTTCTTCAGCCGGCTGGTGCTGCTGATCGAGCCCTTCAACGAGTTCCGCGTGCTGAGCGTCGCGGCCAAGGGGGCGGTGCGCAACAAAGAGTCGTTCACCCGCGGCCACTACGAGCCGCTGGCCGAGGTAGACGAAGACCGCTTCCGCGAGCTGATCGAGCTGTGGGTCTTGGACTACGCCGAGGACTACGCCGCCGCGTGACGCCAACGCGTGGCGGCCGGGCCCGGGCGGCGCTGCTGTCGCCGGGCGCTGCCCTTATTCGCTGTCGCCGGGCTGCTCTCACTCGCTGTCGCCGGGGGCCTGGGCCAGCAGCTTGAGCGAGTCGAGCACCCCCAGCAGGTCGGCCCGGGAGACCTCCGCCCAGCCGGCCAGCTTGTGGTTGAGGATCGCCAGCTTGAACTGCTCGAAGGCGTCGGCCAGGTCTTCCGGCAGCTCGGGCAGCTCGGCGAAGGGGCGGACCGCGGCGGGCGTGGCGGCGGAGTCGCCCGGCGGCGGGTCGCCCCACGGCTCGCCCGCTTCGCCCGACGCCTCGGCCCCCAACGGGGCGCCCCCTTCGGAGCCTTCTTCTGGGGCCTGGTCCCGCCTGTTGGCGGATTGCGGCGTGTCCTGGTCGTCGGCTGCGGCGTGGCCCGCTTGCCCCCCGCCGCCGCCCCCCTGCGGCGCGGGGTCGGCGACATCCGCCATGCCGCTGGCGATGGCCGCGTCGCGCTCGCCGGACGCCGCGGGCGCCGGGCCAACGCCGGTCACCTCCCACCGCTGGCCGCGCATCTGCGAGACCGACCAGCCGTTCTGCAACGCGCCCTCGAGCCACATCTCGGCGTCGTCCCACTCGCAGGCGGCCTGGAAGTGGCTCCAGTACAGCCCGTCGTACTCCGGGTACACGGCCCCGAAGCGGGCGTGAACGCGGCGTAGCCGCCCGACGTGCTGGCTGGTCACCCCGCCGACGAGCTGGGCCCACGCCTCGTCGGAGAACTGCGTGGCGGCGGCGCCGGTGGATTCGAGCGACGCCCGCCACCGGCAGATGATGGCGCCCTTCTCCCAGTTGGTGGTGCTGACCAGCGTCCGCCACTGCCCGACGAACGGCGTCGAGGCCTCGACCGCGCCCGGCTCCAGTTCTACGCCCGGCTGGTCATCGACGGCCGGCTGGCCCGCCGCGTGGTACGCCTGCACGTCGGCCAGCGGCGCGGCGGCTTGCTCTTCGAGGCCCGCGAGGCGGTTGGTCGGCGTGGCGGGCTTGCTGCGGTCTTCAGACATCCTGCGGCGGGGCTCCTGCGTTGGGCTGTGGTGCGTTGGGCTGTGGTGCGTTGGGCTGTGGTGCGTTGGGGCTGTAGGGAGAAGCGGGCGACGCGTCGCGGCTGCGCTCGCCCGCCGCGTCGCAACCGGGCCGGCTGAGCGTGTCACGCAACGGCCCCGCGGGCGGCTGGCCGGACGCTAGCGGGCGGCGGATTCTAGCACCGCCCGCCCGGCCCCCGACACCAGGCCGCCGCCAAGAAGCGGCGGATCGTCGGCCGGCGTGCCGCTACAACCGCGCGGGCGCCGGAAAACCCCGCGGCCCAGCGTTATCCGCCCAAGGGCCCGCCGCCGAAGAACCACCCGCCGGCGCGTTGAAAACATGTCGATCAGCGGAGCGGGGCGGGCGGCGCCGGGCCGATCCGCACACGGCGGCCACGCCCGGCGATCGCCCTACTCCGCAGGCGGGGGCTCGCCGCCGCCTTGCTGCGAAGCGGCCGGCGTGGATTGTGGCGACGCCGGCTGGATTTTTGGCGCCGGCGGCTGGATTTTTGGCGCCGGCGGCTGGATTTTTGGCGCCGGCGGCTGGGCTTCAACGATCAGCAGCACCCGCACGCGGGCGGCGCCGTCGGTAGGCGCGGGCAGCGGCGACGGCGGCGGGGCGGGCGGCAGGTCCTTCGCCCGGCGACCCGCCATGCGTTGCTCGCGCGGCGCCGGTGGTTCGCTTTTGCCCGCCGGCGAAGCATCGGCCCGCGCCTGATCGGCCCGTACCTGATCTGCGAGCCGATTGCCAACCGGCGTCGCGTAACGGTACGCCTTGGCGGGCAGCGGCGGCGACGATTCGGGCGGCAACGCGCGGGGCGCTGGCGGCCGAAGCGGGGCGATCCGGCCACTCTCGCTCCAGTCCAACCCATCAACCGCGAAGTTGTACTTCCGCCACGCCGCGGCGTTGCTCCGATACCGGCCCGGCTCGTCAACGCCAGAGCGGAGCTCGGTCAACCCGCGGGGCTCGCCGCCGCCCTGACCGCCGCCCCGGCCGGCGGGTGGCCCGTCGGCGGCAAGGCCACCGGCTGCCCCGTCATCGGCTGCCCCGTCATCGGCTTCCGCGTCTTCGGCTGCAGTGGCATCGGCTGCGAATGCATCAGCTCCGAATGCATCGGCGGCAACATCGGCGACCGCCCCGCCCCCGCCCGCCGCGAACGCCCCCGCCGCATCCTCGTCAAGCTGTGCCCCGCCCAGCTGGGGCTCGCTCAGTTGGGGCTCGCTCAGTTGGGGCTCGCTCAGCTGGGGCTCGACGTAGACC
>JBCCQL010000274.1:0-4956 GCA_039024355.1 Planctomycetota bacterium | reverse complement strand
CTTGGTGATCTTGGACGACAGCTACTCGATGCAAGACCGGGGCTCGGGCGCGTCGGTCTGGGAAGCCGCCCGTGCGGCCGCAGAACGCGTGGGCGCCGTCGCTCAGCAGAACCCGCGTCATCGGTTGACCGTGCTCCGCACCTCTCAAGTGTTGCTGCCCGGCGGCGGCGAGCCCCTGACCGCGACCGGCGCCGCAGAGACGCCCGGGCTGATCCAGCGTGTGCGGGCGATGCAGCCCACCCAGTCGGCGCCGCCGCTGCACGCCGCCGTCACCCGCGCGGCGCAGTTCGCGGCGTCGCAGACCGACGGCGCACCGGTTGTCGCTTACGTGCTCTCAGACTTCCGCGACCGCGACACCCAGCCGACCGACCGAATGGAAGCCGCGCTAGCGGACCTGCGTGCGTCCTGCTCGGCCGTGCAGCTGGCCTCCTGTTCGGGTGAGCTGCAGGAGAATCTTGGCGTCACGGGGCTGACGCTGCTGCCCGGCGCCCGTGCCTCGGGCATGGAGCTCACGGGCGAGGTGACCGTCGAGAATTTCGGCGCCAGGGCGTCGCCGCGGGTGACGGTCCGCCTGCTGCGGGACGGGCAGGCGTTGCCGGCGGTTGAGCTAGGCGACGTGCCCGCGGGCGAGTCCGCAACCGCGCGGTTCCCCGTGCGTTTCGACCAGCCGGGCGACCACACGCTGCTGGCGGAGCTCGACGCCGACGCCGTGGCGGCCGACAACCGGCGGTACTTCGCCGCGGGCTTCCCAGACCGCCGCACCGTGATCCTTGCCGACGGCTCGCCGGGCGGCGCGGAAGGCTTCGTGTACCAAACCGCGCTGCGGCCCGCCGACGACCGTGGCGACATCCCTACCGGCTGGCGGCCGCTGGCGACGCCCGCCGACGCGTTGGCGTCGGGCGTGCTGGACTCGGCCGCCGCGGTGCTGCTGCTGGACGTGCCGCAATTCACACCCGCGGCGGCCCGCGCGTTACGCCGGTTTGTGGACGCCGGCGGCGGCGTGTTCCTGGGGCTCGGCCCGTCGGTCGACCGCGAAAATTACAACCGGCTGCTCTTTGGCCAGGCCGACACAGCGTTGCTGCCTGCCACACTCGACGTGCCCACGCAGGTCGACGCGGCGCCCTCCGCCGGCGGCGGCGACGTGACCGTGGCGCCGCACCCTTTGTTCCGCGTCTTCAGCGGTGACCGGAACAGCTTCCTGAGCCTGCTCCGCGTCAACTACTACCAGGGTGTAGCCGTGGGAGACCTCGACGCGTTGCCGGCCGGCGTGCGGGTGATTGCCTCGCTGCCAGGCGGCGCGCCGCTGATGATCGAAGCGTCAGATGCTGAAGCCCCTGGCGCCGAAGCACTGGGCGTCGGCGGCGATCGGCCGGGCCGGGTGATCGTCCTGTGCACGTCGGTCAGCCGCCCCCGCGACGCCGTGGAGGGCTGGAGCAACCTGGGCCGGTCGCCCGTCTTCCCGGTGATCGTCAACGAGCTGGCGGCGTACCTGGCGGCGCCCCGCCTGGCGGAGACTCCGGTCACGGTCGCGCAGCCGTGGGCGCAGGTTGACGCGGGCGGCCCGGCCGGCGGGAGCGTATCGACCGGGCAGCCGCGGTTTTCGCCGTGGCGGCCCAACGCGGCCGCCGGCGACGGCACGCCGCATGCATTGGCGCCGCAGGCGGCCGGGTGGTACCAGAGCCAGCTGGCGGACCGGTCGTCTGACGGGCCATCGGATGAGCCATCTGGCGGGCCGTTCGAGTCAACGCTCCTAGCGGTCAACGTCGCCGCCGGCGAGGGAGACCTCTCGGCGCCTCCGCTCCAAGACATCCGCACGCAGTTTGGTGGGGCCGGCATCTCGGTGCTCGCGGCCAGTCAGCTGCTACGCGACGACAACACGCGGGCTGACGCCGGGGTAGGCCTGGCCATGGGCCTGGCGTTGATGGTGCTGCTTGTTGCCGAGCGGGCCCTGGCCGTCGCGGCCAGCTACCACCAGACGAGCCCGGACGTGGGGGCCGCGTGATGCTGTCGCAAGCGGGCCCGCCGGTTGGCGGTTTTCAGTTTGGCTGGGAGCTGCCGCAGCGCCTGCAGGAGCAGCCGCTGGCGGCTGTAGGCTTGGTCGCCGGGCTTGTGGTGGTGGTTGGTGCGTCGCTGTGGCTGTACTTGCGTGAGCGCGCGAGCCTGTCGGCGCCGGCGGTCGCTCTGCTCGCCACGCTCCGCGTGGTCGCCATCGCCGGCGTGGTGATTATGCTGCTGGGCCCGCAGCGGCGCCGTGTTGAGCAGGTGGTGCGGCCGTCGCGTGTGGCGGTGCTGGTCGACACGAGCGTCAGCATGGCGATGCCGAACGAAGGCGCCGGCAGCAACGCCCCCACGCTCACGCGGAGCGAGGCGGCCAGGCGGCTGCTGGTCGAGTCGGGGCTGCTCGCCGAGCTCGCCAAGACGCACACCGTGAGCGTCGCGGCGACCGACGCCGTGGGCAAGGCGGTCGTTTTTCAGCCCCCCGCCCCGCCCGACAAACCCTCCGCAGGGGAAACACCGAAGCCGGTGCAGCCCGGCGAAGCTGCGGAAGCCGCCGCGGGTCCGCCCGCCGCGGCGTACGCAGAGATGCTGCGGCCAGTAGCGCCGCAGACGCGGCTGGGCGTCGCCCACCGGCAGGCGCAAGAGGTTTTTGCCGGCGAGCCGCTCGCGGGCATCGTCCTGCTGTCCGACGGCCGGAACAACGCCGGCGCCCCGCCGGCGGCGGCGGCGGCCGCGGCGTTGAAGGCGGGCGTCCCGACCCTGACCGTGGGGTTCGGCGCCACGCGTGAGGGCGCCAACCTGCTGGTCCGCGAGCTCGTTGCCCCGAGCAAGGCGTACCCCAACGATGAAATCGAGCTGACGGCCATCATCGAGAGCACCGGCCCCGCCAGCGGTCAGTCGACGCTGTCGCTCTTCCGCCGCGACGCTTCCGCGGAACAGTCATCCGCGGTGCTCATCGAGTCCAAGCCGCACACGTGCTCCACGTCGGCGGGCCCTCAGCCGGTGAGCTTCAAGGTAACGCCCGACAAGCCGGGCGCCTTTGTCTACACGCTGACGGCCTCGCCGCTGCCGGGCGAGGCGCGCCGCGACGACAACAGCCGCGAGGCCGCCATCGAGGTTGTCGACCGGACGACTACCGTTCTGCTCTGGGCGGGCGGGCCGAGCCGCGACTACCGCTTCCTACGCGACCAGCTCCAGCGGGACGACGCCTTCGTCGTCGACGTGCTGCTGGATTCGGCTTCGCCGTCGGCGTCGCAGGACGCGCGGGAGGTCTTGTCGGAGTTCCCCGCCACGGCCGCGGCGCTGAACGCCTACGACGTGGTGGCGGCGTTTGACCCCGACTGGTCGAAGCTCAGCGAAGAGCAGATCGACCTCGTCGAGGCGTGGATCAGCCGCCGCGGGGGCGGCCTGTACTACGCCCCGGGCGCGGTGAACACGCCGCGGTGGATGCAGCGGAACCCGTCGCCGCGCGTCATGTCGTGGCTGCCCGTGGAGCTGCCGGACCGGCTTGCGATGCTCGGCTCGTTCGGCGCGACGCAGGCCCCGCCGCGGGCGCAGCCGGTCAGTCTAACGCGGTCCGGCGCCGAGGCCGGCTTCCTGTGGATCGCGGGCTCGCGTGAGGCGAGCCGCGCCGCGTGGGCCGGGTTCGAGGGCTTCTACCGCGTCAACCAGACACCCGCCATCCGGCCGGGCGCCACGGTCTTCGCCAACGGCGAGCCGGGCCCGGGCGGGCGGGCGGGCGTGATCTTCGCCGAGCAGTTCTACGGCGGGGGCCGCGTCTTCTACTCGGGCGTCACGGAGCTGTGGCGCCTGCGGAAAGACAACCCCAAGCAGTTCGCCTCGCTGACGACCAAGCTGCTGCGTCGGCTCGCGCAGGGCAGGCTGCTATCCAACGCGCCGGGCGGGAGCCTGCTGTTTGAGCGCGAGCGTTACGACCTGGGCGGGGCCATGGTGCTGCGGGCGATCCTGCCCAGCCCGGGCGGCGACGCCCCGCCCGCAGCGCCGCCGCCGGTGCGGCTGGTCCTGCCGGGCGGAGAGGCGGTCGCCGTCCGGCTCGAGGCGAGCCCTTCGCAGCGCGACGCGTGGACCGCCCGCCTGCCGGCCGATCGAGAGGGCGTTTACCGGGCGGTATTAGAGCCGGCGGAACCGCTCGCGGTTGACGGAGGCGACGACACGGGCGCCGCGACGCCGCTCACCGCGCGCACAGAGGTCGTGGCGCCGCAGGCGGAGCGGGCCTTCTCCACACGTGACGAGCGGCTGCTGCGAGAGGTCGCCCGCGCTGGCGGCGGCTGGTACTACCCGACGGTTGAGGCGGCGCTCGATGGCTTGGACGAAACGCCGCGGCTGGCCGACGCACTCGCGTCGCGTGAGGAAGTGCGTACGCTGTACGGGCAACCGGACGAAGTCTTCAAGAAACTGATTTCGCAGGCCTTGCTCGGCGTCATCTGTGGGGCGTTGCTCGTAGAATGGCTCCTGCGGAGGCTCATGCGGGTTGCGTAGAGCCAACGCACAAAACCGAAAGTCGGGACAAGCGATCGGCGTTTCACGACCGACTGCGCAGACTTCGCCGCAACGGACCGAGGGTTTGTTCGGACGCCCCTAGAAGGCTTGGCACACGCTCAGCGGGCCCGGTGCCCCGCAGGCACGCCCCGCACGAGCAAGCACCCAGCCGCGACGCCCTATGCCGCCCGAGTTGTTCAACCTGTTCGGCCGCCTCCGCCGCCGCATCCGCGGCGTTGTGGCGTGGCGGTCGGCGGCCGGGCTGGCGGCAGGGCTCGGCCTGGCGTTTTGGCTGGGCATGGCGGCGGACTGGTTCTTTGAGCCGCCGCCCACGGTGCGGCTCGGGATGATCCTGGCGGGGGGCGCCGCGGCGGTGGCTTGGCTCGCCCGCACGCTGGCGGCCCCGCTGCTGCGTGCGATGCCCGACCGCGAGCTGGCGCTGCTCGTCGAGCAGCGGCG
>JBCCQL010000273.1:0-4964 GCA_039024355.1 Planctomycetota bacterium | reverse complement strand
GTCGATGTGCGCGGCCAGCCCGCCGAGCGTGGGCTCATCGATGAGCGTCGCTAACGGCAAGATCAATCCGGTCCGCTCGGCAACGCCGGAGAGCATCTGCGTCACCTGCAGCGACCGGCCGCCGAGGGCGAAGAAGCTGTCGCCGCGACCCACCTCCGCCGTGCCTAGCGCGTCCGCCCACAACGCGGCGAGCCATTGCTCGGTTTCGGTCTGGGGTGGCTCGCTCTGGGTTGGCTGTGTCTGGGTTGGCTGTGTCTGGCCCGGCTCTGTTTGAGCTGGCGTGCCGGCGGGGTTTTTGGCGTTGCCACCGGCGGCCGGCCACTCCGCGAGCGTGGTCAGTGCGGCCGTTTGGTGCAGCGCCAAGCAATCGCCGCGGCGGGTCTTGCCGCTTGAGGTCTTGGGCAGCTCGCCGACGGGCAGCAGCACCACACGCAGCGGCTCTTGACCCGTCTCTTCCAGGGCGACACGCCGGGCGACCGAAAGCAGTTCGCCAAGGTCTTGCTTGCGTGGCCGCTGCACTTCTTGGAAGACCGCCAGGCGTTCTTCGTTGGCCTGGTCGACGGCGACGGCGGCCCCTCCACCGGCCTTGAACGCAGGGTGCGCGGCCTGGACCGCCTGCTCGATATCGTGCGGGTAGAAGTTGCGGCCCGCGAGGATGATCAGCTCCTTGCGGCGGCCGACCAGAAACAGCTCGCCTCCGCGCAGAAAGCCGAGGTCGCCCGTGCGGAAGAAGCCGCGTTGCTCGTCGCCCATGGCGCCGCGTAGCGTCTGGTCGAACCGCTCGGCGGTCAGCTCGGGCCGCCGCCAATAGCCGGCCGCGACACTTGCGCCACGCACCCATATCTCGCCGACGCCGGTGGTTTGTTGGCCCGTGTTGGGGTCGACCACCCGCACCTCAACGCCCGGGCCGGCCGGACCGCAGCCAACGATCGGCCGCCCGCCCGGCAGCGGCTCGACACGCGACTCGGCCAACGCCCGCGGGTCAACCTCCACGACCGTTGGCGGCGTGCCGACGGGCGAGATGCTCACCATGAGCGTCGTCTCGGCCATCCCGTAGGCGGGCACAAACGCTTCTCGGCGGAACCCGTAGCGGCCGAACCGCTCGCAGAAGCGTTCGATCGTAGCGGCGCGCACCGGCTCGGCGCCGGAGGCGGCCACGCGCCAGCTGCTGAGGTCGAGGCCCTCGCAGTCGGCGTCGCTGATCTTGCGCAGGCAGTGCTCGTAGGCGAAGTTCGGCCCGGCGCTGGTGGTAGCCCGGCAGCGCGAGATCGCCTGCAGCCACCGCGCGGGGCGACGCATGAAGTCTAGCGGCGACATCAGCACCACCGGCCGGCCGGCGTAGAGCGGCAAGAAGACGCCGCCGATCAGCCCCAGGTCGTGGTACGGCGGCAGCCACTGGACGGCCAACGCGTCGTCGACGTCCAGCAGCCGCTCCATTCCACGCAGGTTGTCGATCAGGTTGGCGTGGGTGACGGGCACGCCGCGTGGTTCGCCCGTCGTGCCGGACGTGTACTGCAGCAGCGCCAGGCCGCCCGGGCCGGTGTGCGTCGGCTGGAAAGAGTCGGCGCCGGCGTCCGCGACCTGCTCTACCGCGACGGCGCCGCCCGGGCACAGCCGCCGCAGCACGCTGTCTGCCCCGCCCAGCACACCCTCGCTGCTGATCGCCAAGTCGCACGCCGCGCTGCCGACAATGGCCTGCAGCCGCGGCAGCGTCTGGGCGATGCGGAACGGGTCGGGCGGGTACACCGGCACCGGCACAACACCCGCGTACAGGCAGCCGAACAGCGTGGTGATGTAGCCGGCGCCCGGCTCGAGCATGATCAGCGCTCGCGGCGGCGCTTCGGGGCCGTCGATGCACCGGCTATCTGGCTTGCCGGTCAGGCGCGACCGCAGTTCTGCGGCGATCGCCTTCGCCCGGCGGTCGAGTTCGGCGAAGGCCCACCGCTCTTCTTGGTGCTCGCCATCGACCAGGAACGTGAAGGCGACCTGCTCTGGCTGCGTGGCCGCCCGCCTGCGGGCGACTTCGACGATGGTCGCTTCACGCCAGTGCTCGCGCGGCTGCGATCCGCCGAGCGGGCCCGCTGCGTTTGCGGCGGCCGAGTCCGTGGGCTGCGGATTGTCGCCGCCGGTGTGGGGCTGGCACGGGGCGTTGAGGCGGGGCTTCATCTACGTGATCGTAACTGCCCGCTCGGAGGGGCGACAGCCAACCGCGGCGTGCCAGCGGGCCGGCGGGCCTGGACCTTTGCGACGCGTTTTGCTCCTCGCGGCGGAGGGAACCCCCGGGCGGTCAGCCTCCCGACGAGCCGCCGCCGGCTTCTGCGATCAACACCCGGAAGCGCTCGAGCGTCTCGCGGCTGACGTGGTGCTCGATACCCTCGGCGTCGAGCTTGGCGGTCGCCTCGCTGACGCCGATAGCGCGGAGGAAATCGACGACGATCCGGTGCCGCTCCTTCGCTTGGCTGGCCAGGCGTTTGCCCTGCGGCGTAAGCGTCACCGGGGCGTAGGGCGCGGTCTCGACGTACCCCTCGCCGGCCAGCCGGGTGATGGTCTTGCCGACGGTCACGTGCGTCACGCCGAACAGCCGCGCCAGGTCCGCCGCCCGGCACTGGCCCCGGTCGGCCTCGATCTGGGCGATGGCTTCGACGTAGTCCTCGGCCGTCTCGCTGGAGTGGTCGGTCCGGGTGCGGCGGAACGGGTGCCCCGGCGGCGTTTTTTTCTTGGTCATCGGGCTGCAGAGAACGCGGGAAGAGCAGAAACGGCTGCGGGCTCGCCTACCCAGTGTAGCCCAACCCCGCGGCGCAACTCAGTGGGCGCCCCACGGGCGCCTCAGGGACAAGCTACAAGGAAGAACGGCGATTCGGCGTCGCCGGCGGCCGCCTGCAAGGCCGCCCAAGGACGCTCTGGCCCCGCCCCTCCGCCACCCGAAGCGCCCTCCGCCGACGCTAGGCGGCATGGCGACGCGAAGTGCTTGCCTTTTCGCGAGCCGGTTGTTGACCGTGGGTGTAGCCTTGGGTACATTTTGCCGAAGTTAAGCGTAGGCTACATTTCACCCAGGGCGAGTTGCGATGCGTCTGACACTGAAGCGGGCACAAAAGCGTGGGTTCACCCTGGTCGAGCTGCTGGTGGTGATCGCCATCATCGGCGTGCTGATCGCCCTGCTGCTGCCGGCCGTGCAGGCGGCCCGCGAGGCGGGGCGGCGGATGCAGTGCAGCAACCACGTGAAGCAGCTCGGCCTGGCCATGCACAACTACGAGGGCGCCCGCCGGCGCCTGCCGGCCGGGTTCCTCTCCAACGCCGCCGCGGGCTCGGTTGACGCCGCCACGGGCGACGCCGCGCCGGGCTGGGGCTGGGCGGCGCAGCTGCTGCCCTACATGGAAGAAGCCGCCATCGCCGATCAGATCGATTTCGACCTGCCGATCTGGGACCTGCGGCACGCCGTGGCGATCGGCCAGACGCCGCCGACGATGCTGTGCCCGTCGTCTTCAGGACCGGCGGAGCCCTTCCTCGCCGCCGGCGAGGCCGCCGTGCACGGCGAGCAGGGCCAGCCGCTGACCATCGGCGGCACGCAGGTGTCGCTCGGCCGGTCGCACTACGTCGCCAGCCACGGGCAAGAGTCCTGCTGGGGAGACTGCGGGGCCCCGGGATCGACGGGCGAGGTCTTCACCGACATCTACACCAAGGCGACGCAAACCATCCTGATCGACGGCGACCCGTCGCGGGTGGCGGACGGCCCCTTCTTCCGCAACTCTGCAACGCGGTTCCGCGAGATTACCGACGGGCTGTCGAAGACCATCTTCCTGGGCGAGCACTCCTCGGCCCTCAGCGACAAGACGTGGGTGGGCGTCGTGCCGGGCGCCTTCGCCAACCCACGCAGGGTGGTGCCGGAGATCAACCTGCCGGACACAGCCGCCACGCTGGTGCTGGTGCACGCGGGGCCGTCGGGCGGCGAGCTCGACATCACCGGCGACCCCATCATCCACCCGCTCAACTTCCCTACCCTGCACGTCGGCCAGATGTTTTCCGAGCACCCGGGGGGCGGCAACGTCGGCCTGGGCGACGGGTCGGTCCGGTTCGTGGCCGACGACGTCGACCTGTTGCTGTGGGCCGAATACTCGAGCATGGCCGAGGGCGAACCCACCGGTGAACTCTGAACCAGCCACGCCGAAGCCGGCAATCCGCCCGCACGCCGCCGCGGCTGCGGCGCTCTGTGTAGCGGCAACGCTGGCCGGCTGTGGCCAGCCCGCGCCGGTGAGCAAGGACGCGTTCTTGTACGCCCAGGCGCTCTACGGCGTAGCCAGCCGGCAGCAAGCGGACCGGCTGGATGCGGTCAGCGGGCAGATTGAATCGGCGTTGGCGGCCGGCGACCTGACCGACACCGAGGCCGAGCGGCTGCAGGCGATCGTCCAGCAGGCCCGCGACGGCGAATGGAAAACCGCAGCCGCCGCCGCGCGGCGGATCATGGACGCGCAGACCCGGGCGCCATAGCCAAATGGGGCCGGTCTAGTACACGTCGCGGACGTAGCGTTTCTCTCGCTTCAGGTCGTTGACGTATTCAGCAGCGGCGTCGGCGGACTTGGCGCCGTGCTTGGCGACGATCTCGTGCAGCGCGGCGTCGACGTCGCGGGCCATGCGTGTGGCGTCGCCGCAGACGTAAAAGTGCCCGCCCTCTTCGAGCAGTGCGTACAGGTCTTTGCCGTTCTGCCGCATGCGGTGCTGCACGTAGAGCTTGTCCGCCTGATCACGCGAGAAGGCCAGGTCTAGCCGCGTCAGCAGGCCCGACGCGCTCATCTCGCTGATCTCCTGCTCGTAGATGAAGTCGGACTCGCGGTGCTGGTCGCCGAAGAACAGCCAGTTCATGCCGTTGGCACCGCGTTCGCGCCGTTCCTCCAGGAAGGCGCGGAAGGGCGCCACGCCCGTGCCGGGGCCGACCATGATCATCGGCAGGTCGTCGTCTTGCGGCACGC